>DAOVUK010000373.1 GCA_030632625.1 Gammaproteobacteria bacterium | reverse complement strand
AGTAGTATTGCAGCCGCATCCACAGGGTATCCCGCATGAATGAAATCCTCTGCTGCTCTGATGGCTGACTTATCCATTAATTCCAGACCAGCAGGAATAATACCACTGGAAATAATTTCACTCACCGTTTCTCCTGCTGTAGTGACCTGATCAAAGGATGCCATCAGGACGGTCACAACCTTTGGCTTGACCAGTAATTTAACCAGTACTTCGACAACTACTGCCAGCATGCCTTCCGAGCCATGCATCAATGCCAGGACATCATAGCCGGGACTATCCAGGGCCTCGCTGCCAATTTCAAGCAATTCACCTTCCATGGTGATCACTTTAAGCTGCAGGACATTATGCACCGTCAGTCCATATTTCAGACAATGCACCCCGCCTGCATTTTCAGCCACATTACCGCCAATGGAACAGGCAATCTGGGAAGAAGGATCGGGGGCATAATATAAACCATAAGTACTGACAGCTTCTGAAATAGCAAGATTTCTCACTCCAGGCTGTACTCTGGCGGTAAAGTTATCCTGATCAATTTCTATAATTTTATTGAGTTTGGCTAAACTGAGGACAATACCATTTTCCAGCGGTAATGCCCCACCGGATAAACTGGTTCCTGCACCTCGTGACACAACCGCTATTTGATATTTATAACAGACACGAATGATTTGCTGTATCTGTTCGATAGTCTCAGGCAAGAGCACCATAAGGGGTAACTGACGATAGGCAGAAAGCCCGTCACATTCATAAGGTTTTAAATCTTCAGCATCAAAAAGTAATGAATTTTCAGGTACTATGTTTGAGAATATTTGCACGAGTTCGGGCTTGCTGATTTGGTTTTTAATACCCCAATCATCAATTTTCAATGTCATCAAAATACCTTTTATTCATTTACTTTGTCACTATTAACCGCCTATAATCCAAAGCGATTTGAAATTTAATATAACTGCCTATTGTTTTTTTTACAAGAAATACTCATAATAACCTACTAAATTAATCAGGAATAGTCTTATTGCTATTTCTTACTCAATAGTTACGAGCCACATTTTTCAAGGAACTTACTATGATCGTCAGCTTTAATCCTTCAGTCAGAACCCTTATGGGACCAGGTCCTTCAGACGTTCCACCCAGAATATTATCTGCTTTAGCAAGACCCACCATCGGTCATCTTGATCCTGAGTTTGTTAACATGATGGATGAAGTTAAAGGTCTTTTACAATATGCCTTTCAAACAAAAAATGAACTGACGATTCCCGTATCAGCCCCCGGTTCTGCCGGCATGGAATGCTGTTTTGTCAATCTGGTTGAAGCCGGAGACAAAGTCATTGTTTGCCAGAATGGTGTATTCGGCGGACGCATGAAAGAAAATGTTGAGCGTCTGGGCGCAACCGCCATTATGGTCGAAGATGAATGGGGCACTGCCGTTGACCTTGCAAAAGTTGAGCAGGCTCTTAAGGATAATCCTGATACTAAAATTGTTGCTTTTGTACATGCCGAAACTTCAACCGGCGCAAGTTCTGATGCCAAAGCCTTATGTGCTTTAGCTCATCAACATGATTGTATTACCATTGTTGATGCTGTGACTTCACTGGGTGGTTCTGAACTGAAGGTTGACGAATGGGGCATTGATGCCATTTATTCCGGTACCCAAAAATGTTTATCCTGCGTACCGGGTCTATCCCCCGTCAGTTTTAATGAGAAAGCCATTGAAATCATTAAAAACAGAAAATCCAAAGTGAACAGCTGGTTTTTAGATCTGAATCTGGTTATGGGTTACTGGGGGGCAAATGCCAAACGTGCTTACCACCATACCGCACCGGTCAATGCACTCTACGCATTGCATGAATCTCTGGTCATATTACAACAGGAAGGTCTGGAAAATTCCTGGGCGCGACATACGCATCATCATTTAGCGCTGCGAGCAGGCCTGGAAGCAATGGGACTGGAATTTGTGGTTGCGGAAAATGATCGTTTACCACAACTTAATGCCGTCACAATTCCTGAAGGGGTTGATGAAGCACAGGTTCGCAGTCGTTTACTCAATGAATATAACCTTGAGATAGGCGCTGGTTTAGGTTCATTAGCGGGTAAAGTCTGGCGAATTGGCTTAATGGGACATAGTAGTCGTGGTGAAAACATCTTACTTTGTCTGAGCGCTCTGGAAGCCATTCTCTCTGATATGGGGGCAAAAATTAATATTGGCGTGGCTATTCCTGCGGCACAAAAAGCCTTAAATCAGTAAGAATTTAAATGGTTCTTCACATTATTGCGTACTTTTTGTATTCACCCGGTGAATTCAGCCATTCATAGATATGGTAGAGACGTTGCATGCAACGTCTCTACGTATGCTTACCACCTTAGCGGTCGTACGTGACCGTAGAGACCCGGCCGGGGTCTGCTGATATTAGTTCCCACCCCAGAATGATACATTCTTTTCAAGAAATTCATGATAAGGCATATAATGACTGCCGTCACATGAAAATGTCAGGCTAATCAAGCCATTAAAAATATTAATAGAAGATGAACGCAGATAAATAGTATCATCTGCCATACGTAATGCTTTCATTGCTTTAAAGATCGGCTGAATCTTATCCCTGGGGATCAGCGCATCATCAGGATAAGGACGAATGGGATAAGCCATGCAGATATCCGTATCCAGCAGTGCCTCCTGATCTAATATCCGGTAACGGAAAGGATCATCCATAACCCAGACCGTTGCCCGGCTGCTGGAAAAATGAAAAACCCCCTGAAACATGCCGCGCTGAGTTAAAAGTTCTTCAAGAATGGCAAATATCTGATCAATATTTTTATCCAGAACACTCTCAGTTCGACTTTGCTGGAAGACTAAACCTCGAATCGATGGATCACCTTTGATTTGCCGCCAGCTATCCGAGTCCTGATACAGTTTTGTGGTGACAGGAATATCCCGCAAGTCAAAGTCTGCACCAAGAAAAGCAACCGCTTCATTGTCTTTTTTTATTACCTGTATGGCAGTAATAGAAGGACGGGTTAAATTTTTACTGATATAAGCATCGGACAGCAAAAAACCTTCTGAGGGTACAAGCTCTTTCATATAGGGGCGTTCTGAACGGTCCCGGGCAAAATGCTCTTCCAGCAAACCGTCTTTACTGATATTGTCACTGAGTTGAATACAATTAAGATCAGTGAGATAAAGATAAGTACAGTTGGGGATTTGTGAAAATCCCGCCAGCAGGACTTCATTAATTTTTTCACGTTCAAAATCAATAGCAGCACACTTCTCAGCGATTATCTGTAAGGGACCACAGAGTGAATGGGTGAGAAAATCCCGCTGTTTATTGATGCTGTGTTTCCAGTTGTTTTCTATCAAGCGCTCTTGTCCTTTTGCTGGATAAATTGGTTAAATAATATAGCATTCAGCAAAGGACATTGTATAAGAAACAGTGTCAGGAACGGGGAATACTCAGGAATTTACCGAGATAGAGTGTATTATTTTTCATTTTATTGACTCTTTTAATCGCCGACATACTCACCTGATAACGTTTGGAAATTCCAGATAAAGTATCACCTCGAACCACTTTATGCTTGTGAACGCTTTTTTTCATGGAGGAAGACAGGATTTGTCTCTTCAGAGGTTTAACCACAGTTTCATTAGCATAGATTGTGCCCGGAATGGGATATTGTTTAAAATAACCATCTACGCCGCTTAAAATAGCACCAGCTAATTTCTTTTGATAGGAAGCACTTCTAAGCAGTTTTTCTTCTTTAGGATTTGAAATAAAACCCGTCTCCACCAGTAAAGATGGGATGTCGGGTGATTTTAAAACCACAAAACCTGCCCTTTCAACTCTGTTCTTATGAGTATCACCAATCCGGGTCAGACGGGATAAAATTCTTGATGCCGCACTATTACTGGCTTCAATGGTTGCCGTCTGAGACAAATCCAGGAGCATTTTTGCCAGCATATCATCTTTGTCATCCAGACTCACACCGCCCACTAAATCTGCCTCATTTTCTTTTTTT
The DNA here is from genome assembly GCA_030632625.1 of Gammaproteobacteria bacterium. Lineage (GTDB taxonomy): Bacteria > Pseudomonadota > Gammaproteobacteria > GRL18 > GRL18 > GRL18. The sequence continues at coordinate 18 of DAOVUK010000373.1, read as the reverse complement.
GCCAGCCACTTGGCGGCT
>DAOVUK010000464.1 GCA_030632625.1 Gammaproteobacteria bacterium | reverse complement strand
TTCGGGGGTGGTGGCGGTAAAAAATGCAAACATTAATGGGAAGACTATATAAAATGAAAACACAATGCCGCCATAAAACAGGATAACACTGGATGCGATTAATGGCAGGGCTAAGCGCTTTTCATGCTGGTACAAACCAGGCGCAACAAAGGACCAGAATTGATAAAAAATATAGGGAATGGCAAGAAATATTGAGGCGACCAGGCTCAATTTAAAAGGCGTCAAAAATGGCGCTGCAACACCCGTTGCAATCATCGTGCTGCCTTCAGGCAATTGCGCCAGCAGTGGGGCAGAAACCATGTGATAAAGATCGTTTGCAAAAAAGAACAAGACCAGAAAAAAAGCAATGACAACCATGACAATACGTAAAATGCGATCACGAAGTTCAATCAAATGAGCCATAAAAGGCTGTTCATTTTCCATTGGTGTTTCAGTATCGTTCTGGGCTTCGCTCATGATTTTTCTATATTAGTCTGTGTTTCAGAAGGGGAGACTTGTTTTTCTCTATCAGGCGCTTGTGTTTTTTGAGTTGCTGAGATATTTTTTTCAGTTTTGGCTTCATTGGTGTTGGATTCTTCAATATCCAGAATGTCGTCCATAGTGACGCTGCCGCGGAGTGATTCAGTCTCTGAGCTAATGGCAGAGTTCATTGAACTGGCTGCCTTTTTGTATTCATCTGCCAGCTTCTGCTGGTCTGCCAGAATCTTCTTAAGATCTTCATCTTTGAGTTCTTTGCTGATGTCATCTTTTACATTGGCAATAAAACGATTGGCACGGCCCACATATTTGCCGACAGTTCGTGCAACTGCGGGCAGACGCTCAGGTCCGATGACCAGTAACGCAACGATTCCAATAATGGACAGTTCCCAAAAACCTATATCGAACATACTTTATTAACTATTCTCTTTAGTCTTACTTTCAACAGTACCTTCGATGGTCGTACCTTTTTTTTCTGACTGAGAGTCTTCCAGGTGAGAGTCATCTAACTGAGCTTTATTTTCAGTGGTTGATTCCTCTTCTTTGGCATTTTCTTCATCTTTCATTGCCGTTTTGAAATTTTTAATGGCGCCGCCTAAATCACCGCCGATATTGCGTAATTTTTTAGCACCAAACAGAACCAGAACGATTGCCAGGATGATTAATAATTCAGTAACGCCAAATCCCATTGGATTCTCCTATAAATAATAAATATGCTTTCAGTCTATGCTATTACGTCGATGCTTTATAAACTCATTTTTTATAAGTTCATTTTTATAAGCCAGAGCAGATTAAAAACCAGGCAGGTTTTTTCCGCCAAGTAAATGGATATGCAGGTGAAAAACTATCTGACCACCTTCTTTTCCGGTATTGATAATAGTACGAAAGCCGCCGCTCAATCCTTGATCATTGGCAAGCTCAGGTAATTTTAACATCATATAGGCCATGAGATCATTGTGAGATTCATTTAATTGCACCAGACTTTCGATATGAAATTTTGGAATCATCAGTAAATGCACATCCGCTTTAGGATTGATGTCTTTAAAAACCAGAATTTTATCATCCTGATAGACAATATCTGCCGGAATATCGCCAGCAATAATTTTACAAAAAAGACAGTCACTCATTGTTATTTACTCACTTCTCTTAGATAAAACAAGTTAGTTTAAGGCTTCCGGTTTGCTTTTTCTTCAATGCCTGACAAACCAAAACGACGCGCCAGTTCATTCAGTACATCATCATGACTCAGACCATGATGGGATAACATGACCATGCTATGAAACCATAAATCTGCGGTTTCGTAAATAATTTCGTCTTTATTACCATCTTTTGAGGCAATAATTGTTTCAGCAGCTTCCTCACCCACTTTTTTGAGGATCGTATTCAAACCTTTATGATGCAGCTGTGCAACATAAGAGGATTCGGGATCAGCCTGTTTCCTTTCTTCCAGTGTTTTCGTGAGTTGTTGTAGAATATTGTTTGACACATCTTTTCCTATGCAGGGGCGCTATTTATATATCTCATCCGGATTTTTTATAATGGGATCAACAGCCAGCCATTGATTAGCCTCTTCATTTTGACTGAGTTCAAAGTAGAAGCAGCTTTCACGACCGGTATGACAGGCAATACCACCAATTTGTTCAATGCTCAGCAGAATAACATCCTTATCACAATCAACCCGCATGGATTTAATTTTTTGTATGTGACCGGATTCTTCACCCTTGGGCCATATTTTTTTCCGTGAGCGTGACCAGTAGACTGCGCGGCCCATGTCAATACTCATGGCTAATGATTCGCGATTCATCCAGGCAAACATAAGCACCTTGCCGGTTTTTTCATCCTGGGCGATGGCCGGGATCAAGCCCTTATCATCCCACTTTAATTCATCAAGCCAGCTCATATTTGCTTTACTCACAGGCGCACCTCAATACCTTTTTCCGCCATGTGGCGCTTGGCCTCACTTATACTATATTCGGCAAAGTGGAAAATACTGGCGGCCAGAACCGCATCAGCATGGCCTTCAAGTACGCCGTCAACCAGATGATCCAGGTTGCCGACGCCGCCTGAGGCAATAACAGGCACGGCAACATTATCACTGATTGTCCGGGTAAGAAGCAGGTCAAAACCCTGTTTAACACCGTCATTATCCATACTGGTGACCAGTAATTCTCCGGCACCATAAGAAACCATTTTTTTAGACCATTCTATGGCATCAATGCCTGTGGCTTTGCGGCCGCCATGAGTAAAAATTTCCCAGCGTGGTTCGTCGGTATCACTTTCAACCTGCTTGGCATCAATCGCAACCACAATGCACTGGTTGCCGAATTTCTCAGCCGCTTCACGGACAAAGTCAGGATTAGCCACTGCAGCAGAGTTAATCGCTACTTTATCTGCACCGGCATTGAGCATCATACGGACATCATCGACTGTACGGATACCACCGCCAACCGTCAGAGGG
>DAOVUK010000423.1 GCA_030632625.1 Gammaproteobacteria bacterium | reverse complement strand
CCGCCTGTTAATTTGATCCACGGGCTTTCATGAACATTCAAAAAAATATTGACGATTACACGGACGAGTTATTGACTGATAACTATCCATCCAATAAAGAAGCGCTGTCCATTTCTATTTCTCAATATTTTCAAAAGCCTGTGGAAGAAAGCGATGTATTTCAAACTCTGCTCTGTGAAGCCCCGGATATTTTTCATTCAGCAGAAGATATGAGAAACATTCATAAGCAGGCAATTGATGCAAGAGCAGATGTTTTTCGACAATTGACTCAGTTACAAAACTATTCTTCAGTGACTTCTTTAGATAACACAGACAGTTTAAACTGCTTTGACATGGGTGATTTAGAAAATGAATTTTCCGAAATCAAGGACAATGAAAAGGTAGATGTTTTTATTGAGGAATTGGATCAATTAATTGCAAATTTATGTGAGCAGAAACCTGTAAGTGGAGAACAGCCGAATAAGATTGAGCGTTTAATTGAATTTAAATCATCTATACATCTCATAAAACTTTTGTCTGAAATGATGCAGGCCAGTCATTTAACTCAATTTTCTCAAACTGTCATTGAATTTCTGGATGATCTGGTGGATGGAATAGCCAGCCTGACGGCGGATGTTATTGAGCGTTTGACAATAGTGGTTAATTGTTATGACCACTATAATTATTCCATAAAAGTTAGATAACCAACGGGGTCAGATAACCAACGTAACCAACGGGGTCAGATCAACTTGATTCTGACTCTGTTTAGGATAGTTGAAATCATTTAACCCCTTCAATCAATGAGTTCGCAGGCTCACTGCCAACCTACAACACAGGTTTCTGTATGATTTTATAAATTTCACTTTTTTCGATATTAAGATGTACTATTGGAGTCGTTGTGCCTTCCAGTATGCACGAGACCAGTAAGGATTATCCAGATTGGAAATCATCACACCTTTGTCAGAAGACACATGGAGAAAATTGCCTTTGTCAATATACATACCGACATGATGAGTTTTAAAACCAGTTTTGAAAAATACCAGATCACCGGCTCTTAATTGGCGTTGTTTTATTGAACGGCCAGCCTGCGACTGATATTTGGTCGAGCGGGGTATATTTATGCCAAATTTTGAGAGGTAGGTATTATAAACAAGACCGGAACAATCAATACCGCTTTTGGACAAGCCGCCCAGACGATGTTGTACCTGATGCCAGTCATTGTATTGTTGATTTAAAATCTGTTTTACTTTATTTGAATTATTAAGATCAATGTGCTGGCTGTCGACTTTTAGCGATGTATTTTTTGAAGCCTGATAGGGTGCTGAAGTACAGGCCGTCAACAAAATTCCACAATATATAATCGTTAGTAATTTGTACATAAAAGCCAACCAGATTATGTTGAAATAAACAATGTATAGTTTTAACTCTAGTTGTTCAATTAACAATAGTCAAAGCAGCACAAAGTAACGGATAGTCATTTATCTTAAAGATAAAGAAAGTTCCCCCTGTTTTTTCCTCATATGTGAATAAAAAGGCTTGAAAGCATTTATCATATAATCTGGTCTATATGATAAATAACAAGCAATTATAAATGGTCAGCAATTACCCTTCAGGAAGGGGAAAAATAATGAAAAAAAGAATGATAGCTCGTTTGATTTTTTACCCTGTGCTGCTGATTTTTATTAGTCTCTTTTTTAAAGATCAAATTGTTTCTGCTATTTCTGAACATAATGGCTTTGACCTGAGTAATACGCTTATTGATGTTAATGAAATTCATCATGGCGGACCTGCCAAAGATGGAATTCCGGCAATTGACAATCCGAGATTTATTGCCGCCAGTCAGGCAAAATACCTCTCTGATAATGACCGTATTCTTGGCTTATCAATTAATGGTATCGCTAAAGCTTATCCAGTCAGAATACTAAATTACCATGAAATTGTTAATGATATTTTCAAAAAACAAAATACTGTAAACCAGGGCGCTGAAGATAAAGCAGTTGTTATAACCTATTGTCCATTGTGCGGCAGCGGTGTGGGCTATTCAGCAGAATTCAATGGAAAAAGTACAACATTTGGTGTTTCCGGATTGCTCTATAATAGTGATGTCTTACTTTATGATAGAGAAACTGAATCTTTATGGTCACAATTATTGTCACAAGCAATCAGCGGCCAGCAAAAGGGGACTGAACTTGAAATGCTGGCCTTGAATCATACCAGTTGGCAGGCATGGAAAAAGGAATATCCGCATACGCTGGTTTTATCTGATAAAACAGGCTTTAAACGGAATTATGCAACAACGCCTTATGGCAATTATGATAAGAATAAATCCCTTTATTTCCCAGTAAATACGTTAAACAGGGAGTATCACCCTAAAGAATATGTTATTGGTCTTAAGATTGCCGGAAAGACCAAAGTTTACCCGTTTGCTGAATTATCAAAAATTAAATCACCTTTTTTGGATACTTTTTCAGGTAAAAAGCTGACCATAATTTTTGATGCAAAAAACCGCTCGGGAAAAATACTGGATGAGGATCAAATAGAGATACCCACTATTACCTCATTCTGGTTTGCCTGGATGGCCTTTTACCCGCAAAGCATTGTTTTTAAACGATAGCGTTCAGCGCTCAGTGTTCAGAAAAGAAAAAAAACAATTGGAGCACTGAGCCGTTGTCTTGTGTTTATAGGCTCTTTGCTCTTGCCTTTTCTGAACGCTGAACGCTGAACGCTAATACCTCACTGCCGGTGTTTCTTTCGGTTATCACCATTCAGACCATGACAATTACTGCAAAGCTATTCATTCTCACCGGGTTTTTTTAAAAAAGTCTAAACCATCTTTACTGATATAGTCATTTCAGGCGATGCAGATAAATTAAATGGATAAAGTGATATAAAGAATATTAAGGGCTCTTTACAGAAATGCATACTTTTCCGAATATCAGTAAAACGACCTTAGCGGTAATTGGGGTGGTATAAGATCAAGAGAAAAAAGAAGGTGGGCGCTCGGATTAAATGCTTGCAAAACGACTGCGGCGTAGGCTGGTTCGCCTGATTGGGGACGCTTCAAGTACGTCCATGTAGCGCTTGGCTGAAAACGTCCCTGTTTTCAGACACCCCACTCAGACGAACCAGCCTACCCCACATTCTCTCACCACATTTATCCTCGCTGGTGTTGTCCAAAATCAAGAGATAAGACAAAAGCCAAAGCAAGAGCCTGAGTCCGAATGCTTTTTCTTATCTTTTGCTCTACCACCCAAAGCGAGAAACGTGATACAGGTAGGAAGGTGGTCAGGTGTCGTTTGCCTTGCAAGGGGCTTTTCGAGGCAGGACGCCGAGGAAGAGCGAGCCAAGGATGGCCTTGAAGCGTCCCCGGCAAGGTGAATGACACCTGACCACCTTCCGGCTTTTAAAACACCACTTTCGAGTACACCACCATTCTTTTCAAATGT
>DAOVUK010000416.1 GCA_030632625.1 Gammaproteobacteria bacterium | reverse complement strand
CACCTAAAGTGAGAAACGTGATGCAGCTAAGAAGGTGGGGAGGTGTAGTTTGCCTTGCAAGGGGCATTTCGAGCCATGGATGGCGAGGCTGAGCGCTACATGGACGTACTTGCGCGCGTCCCCGGCAAGGTGAACTACACCTCCTCAACTTCTGAATGTAAGCACCACTTTCGAACGCCACATCATTTCTTTGCAAATTACCGCTAAGGTAGTAAACCGACAAAAGTACGCAAAAATGTGAAGAACCAGAATTTTATGGCAGCTTATCTTTTTGCAGATAGAGTCTCATCTCATCGGCAGGCATCGGACGGGCATAATAGTAGCCTTGAATGTTTTTACAGCCGTTATTGAGCAAAAAGTCTTTTTGAGCCGCGGTCTCAACACCTTCGCCAAGAAGATCAAGGTTGAGACTTTTTGCCAGGGCAATGATCGCTTTAACAATAGCAACATCATCATCATCATCAGGGAGGTCTTTTACAAAGGATTGATCGATCTTGAGTTTTTTGATAGGTAAACGTTTGAGATAAGACAGCGAGGAATATCCGGTGCCAAAATCATCGATGGCAATCTCAATACCAAGCTCATTAATCTGCCTGAGTCTGACAATTGCTTCTTCAGGTTTCTGCATGACCTGCCCTTCAGTCACTTCGAGTTCCAGCCACTCTGGTTTAAAACCGGATAGTTCCATGTTGTCTTTAAGTGTTTGCAGAAAATCATCACGCTCTAACTGTTTCACTGCAAGATTCAGTGCCAGCACACCAGGTGCTAATCCCTGTTTATACCAGCTGTTCACCTGGTCAATGGCTGCCTTCATGACCAGTTGATCTATCTTAACGATAAGACCTGTTTCTTCGGCCAGAGGAATAAATTTTGCCGGTGACACCAGTCCCATAGAAGGATGCTGCCATCGCACCAAAGCTTCCACTCCTATGATCGTTTGGCTAGAGGCATCGAACTGAGGTTGATAATGGACCACAAACTCCTCATTTTTGAGAGCCTCACGTAAACTGACTTCCATTGCAACCCGTTCAAATGCCAGCTCGGTCATCTCAGAGGAATAGAACTGATAATTATTTCGTCCCTCATCTTTTGCCCTGTACATGGCGGTATCAGCATATTTTAAAAGATTATGTGCCGTCATTGCATCCTGAGGATGGAGACTGATGCCTATACTGCTTGAAACATAGAGCATGCGACCACTGATATGAACAGGTTGTGCCAGTGTATCAAGAATCTTTTGCGCCAGCAGCGAGGCATCCTGTGCAATTGCAAGCTCCTCCATAATGAGAGTAAATTCATCACCGCCTAAACGAGCCAGAGTATCTTCTTTACGTATGGTGTCTTTAAGACGCTGAGTGACCATTTTAAGGACGCTGTCTCCGATCTCATGCCCTAAAGAGTCATTGATCTGCTTAAATCGATCCAGATCAATAAAAAGCAGTGCCAGACTTGTTTTATTACGTTTGGCTTTCTCGATACTTTGCTCTAATCGATCGTTGAAAAGAACCCGGTTGGGCAGTGCCGTCAAAGCATCATGATGGGCTTGATAGGCCAGGATGTTTTTTTGCTCAAGCAGTTTCTGCTCAGCTTTTTTACGTTCAGTGATGTCCTGAAAGTAGCCTATCATGCCTATAGGCTTATTTTTTTCATCTTTTAGCAGCGACAGAGAAAGATCGGCAAATATCACTTCTGTGGATTTTTTTACCAGGCGTACTTCAGCGTGATACTTTTCATCCTGCATTAATGTATCAATGCCTTTTTTAAAGGTCTGGTAATCTTGCTCTAAATAGATCCCGGCAATATGCTCCCCGATCATTTCATCGCTCTTATATTCTAAAAGCAATTCTGAACCAGTGTTCCAGCTGGTAATTATTCCCTTGAGATCAGTTGATATAACGGATTCATGGATTTGTTTAATGATCTGTGCCTGGCGGGCATATTGCAGCTGCATTTCTCTATCATCTGTTATATCGGTGTGGGTACCGATCATACGTACTGCTTTGCCATTGTCATCATAGATGGCTTTGCCGCGATCAAGTACCCACAGCCAATGCCCGTCTTTGTGCTTAAGTGGATAAACACTTTCATAATAGTCGGTTTCACCATCTACATTTTTTTGTACCTCTGACATAATCGCTTCAAGACTATCAGGATGGACACGATCTTCCCAGGTAGAAAATTCATTGCTGAGTTCATTCTCACTATAACCCAGCATTTCTTTCCAGCGGGGAGAAAAGTAGAGGCTATTGTCAAGAATATTCCAGTCCCAAAGACCATCATTATTGCCTAAAAGAGCCAGTTCCATACGCTCTTTTAATATATTAAGTTCGGTGACATATTCTTTGGTGGTCTCTTTTTCTATAAATGCCTGTTTGAAGTTCTGGGAAAAGCGGCGTGCGGATAAAAAGTAATAAAAAATCAGAATACCAGTCGATAAAGCTGCTACCGAATAAAGCAGACCATCCTGAAGCAGCATCCATATCAGGTTACCCCCTAATATCGGCAACATATAGGCAGCATAAATCGAAAAAATCACTCCAAGGGTTACTATGCCTGCAGCAGCCAGACCAACAATAACGGCAAAGATAAAAAAGTGATGAGTAGCAGGCAGTTCAGAAAGAAAGAAAAGCGTGATTCCCCATGCCGCGCCAGTCATGAAGGCGCCAGTTGTAAACAGGCGCAGCCAATGTCTGATACTGCTTATATCCGTGACTGTATGGATATTTTTATTATATTGAGACAGGATATATGTGCGCCAGGAAAGTATCACTGTGTGTAATATAAAACCGGAAACAAGGATATTGAGTGACACTTTATCAAATAAAAGAAAAATGATAATCAGCAGTACCACGAAGTGGCCGCCAAGGCCAAATTTGGCTGTTTTATAAATTTGGTAGAGTGCTTCTTTTGTTGCTTTTTCTTCCAGAGATAATTTTACTGTTACTTCTGTCATAAAAATCAAACTTTTCCATAAAATATAAAGTTATATATTAATGATATTATTGTAGCAGAAATCACTGCAGATATTTGAAAATATCTGTTCAAAACTACATTCATTTAATGAAATTTTATCAATGTCGGCTTTGATCATGGCGAAATATTCAGCAGTTATTTTCATTAAGAAAAAATAGAATTATTTAGAATTATGAATTTCCTGGTGTTATTATGAAAGGGCAATTAATAAGAAACACAGGAGTCTTCCCTTTTGCAAGAAAAACCAGTTTCCATTCTTATCGTTGATGATGATCTGCGTATGCGTGAAAGTCTCAGGGATCTGCTTGCCTTTTATGATTTGCACAGCACTCTGGCAGAAAACGGACAACAAGCGTTAGAATTTCTTAATAATAATGCCTTTGATCTGGTACTGCTTGATATCGAAATGCCGGAAAAAAATGGTTTTCAGGTGATGAGTGAAATTGACCAGCATTATTCTGCAACGGATATCATTGTTCTCAGTGGTAAAGCTTCCTTTGAAAATGCCCGGCAGGCATTTAGTCTGGGCGCTAAAGATTTTCTTAACAAACCCTATGATCCTTCTGAGCTGATGGAGTTAATTCATAAAATT
>DAOVUK010000470.1 GCA_030632625.1 Gammaproteobacteria bacterium | reverse complement strand
TTCACTTGATGAATTCAGCCATTCATAGATAGGGGAGAGACGTTGCATGCAACGTCTCTACGTCTGCTTACCACCCTGGCGGTCGTTATGTGACCATAGAGACAAGGCATGCCTTGTCTCTACAATTTGGAAAAATACGCATTTCTATGAAGAGCCAAAAAAAATAATTTAAAACTGCTATTTTCACGTTATTACAGCGCAAAAATCACATTACTGCTGCTTTGATTTTTTGAGCCGTAAAAAGCATAGTGCTGGTAGCATCATCATCTTTCCAGGTGAGCGCCAGATGACCATTGACAAAGCTGTATTTACTGACGTTTGAGAGTGCTTTAAGAAAACGTGATTCTATTTCCATAACATTAGCAGGGCAGGCCATACGGGTTCCGGCAACTTGCCCTATTGCTATTTCACCGGGCATTTCAGCCGCTTTGATCGTGCCAGAATAGCGATTGCAGCCGCTTCTTCCGGAAACCTTATCGTTATCAATAGTCAGTGTGATTTTTGTATTTTCTGTCCGAGTTTCACGCCAGTTCATTTGTGTCAGTGTCCATTCGATGCCCTGCAGATCAGCCAGAGAAAGACGGCCAAGGGATTGCGGCCTGTTTTCTATTAACTGATTATTATTTAATGCCCAGGTGCGTAATACTTTACTTGCAGGACAGCAGGCTGCATCGCCATTTTCAGCCTGAATGACGTCCAGTTCAATTTTACCCTGACTGACACGGCCCATCTGTAACTGCACCCGGTCACCAATGAGATGAGTCGCCAGATTAACCGGCTTAGCCTCACGATAAGCTAACACCGCCATATAGACCCGGGTTCCTGAGCCGCCTGAATTTTCCCATAAAAAGACGACTCGCTCCTCAGTACCATTGCCATCTATATCACCGCTAAAGGAAAAGTTCTTAATCAGGCCTACTGACGGTTTAGAAGCACCGCCTTTGACAAAAGCAACACCTGCCCATTTTCCATCTTTAAGGCTAATTTCCTTATCCTCATAAATTCCATGATAAAGCATATCAGCAGCATCCTTAAGACCCGGACTTGCCCCGGAAGTGACTGATGAAGCCGCTATATTTGCACTGAACATGATGATACTCAAAGCAGGCAGGCAAAGCTGCAGCAATAAACGTTGACCTAATTTCATTGTTATCCCCAAATTTAAATTAACAGTTTTGGGCGAATTTATTCGCCTTATTTACCGATGGCACTCGTTATATAACAAATTCTATTCTCTGAACTATTTGAATTGTAAATTAAAAAGATTACACTAGAATAGTTTAAAATGACACTAATCACTATTTTCTGCAAATGACATAAACTGTCATCTATCTTCAGTATATAATAAAACCATGCCCGATCTGCCCGTTACTCAGGTACTGCCTGAGATTAAAAATCTCCTTTGTGAAAAAAATCGTCTGATCCTGCAGGCACCGCCAGGTGCCGGTAAAACGACTCTGGTGCCACTGGCCCTGCTGGATCAGCCCTGGCTGAGCAATAAGCAGATCATCATGCTCGAACCCAGACGACTGGCAACTCGCAGTGCTGCAGCGCGTATGGCTTACCTGCTGGGTGAAAAAGTAGGAGAAACTGTCGGTTATCAAATTCGTCAGGATAAATGTTTCACTAAAAAAACCAGAATTCTGGTGGTGACGGAAGGCATTTTAACCCGTAAATTACAGGCTGATCCGGAACTGGCAGGTATTGCTCTGGTTATTTTTGATGAATTTCATGAACGTAATATCAATGCCGATCTGTCACTGGCTTTTTGTCTGCAAAGTCAGGAGTTTTTAAATGACAATTTAAAAATTCTGGTTATGTCAGCGACCCTGGATACTACTGCTCTGGTCTCCCTAATGGATGCACCACTGGTCAGGAGTCAGGGAAGAAGTTTTTCTGTGGATATCATTCATCAGCCCGACAATGCAGCAGCCGCTGCTCATTATCCTGCCAGACAGCGTGAACTGACTGCCATTATCGCACAAAAAACGCTTGCAGCAGTGGCTTTACATCAGGGTAATATTTTAATATTTCTACCCGGTGTCAGAGAAATAAAACAGCTTGAACGGGCATTGCTGAAAGCCTTCTCTGAGGAAACGGTACAACATTCAGGCTTTTCTCAAGAGCCGATCCATATCAGCCCGCTGTATGGTGATTTATCAAAAAAACAACAGGATCAGGCCATCTGTGCTCCGCCTCCGGGGCAGCGCAAAATTGTCCTGGCCACTAATATTGCCGAAACCAGTTTAACCATTGAAGGCATTAATGTGGTGATTGATTCCGGTCTGCAAAGAGAATCTTTTTTTAATCCCGGCTCAGGCATGAATTCACTACACACCACGATGATTGCCCAGGATTCTGCGACACAACGCAGCGGTCGTGCAGGCAGGTTGAGAGACGGCACCTGTTATCGATTATGGAGCAAAAACCAGCATACACGTCTGCCTGCCCATCAAAGTGCAGAAATATTACGTTCCGATCTGGCTCCGGTTATTCTGGAACTGGCGCAATGGGGCATTCAGGAAGTAAATGAATTAAACTGGCTGGATCTGCCGCCTCCGGGGGCAACAGCCCAGGCCAGAGACTTATTATTTAAACTGCAGGCAATTGATGAGGCCGGACGAATTACCTCTCATGGCAAAAAAATGCTTTCTCTGGGGGTTCATCCCCGTCTGGCTCATATGCTGTTAAAAGCTCAGGCAATTAATCTTGTTGAGCTGAGCTGCTTACTGGCGGCACTGCTCACAGAAAAAGACTGCTTAAATGGCGAAAAAACATCGGATGTGGCTTATCGTGCGGCTCTTTTAGGGCAGATGAAACACCCGCAGTCTATCGATAGC
>DAOVUK010000159.1 GCA_030632625.1 Gammaproteobacteria bacterium | reverse complement strand
TGCATCCCGATCACTGGCCTGTCAGGCACTGTCAATCTTTGGAGATCACAGTGATGTGATGACCGCACGCATGACCGGCTTCGGCATGCTTTGCTCCAATTCGCCTCAGGAGGTGCTGGACTTTGCTGTGATAGCTCAGGCAGCCAGCCTTGAAGGGCGTATTCCTATGATGCATTTTTTTGACGGCTTTCGCACCTCCCATGAAATCAGAAAAATAGCAGCCATTGATGATGAGATTCTGCACAGCATGATCGACGATAAATGGATTGCACAACACCGTGCCCGTGCCCTGTCTCCGGATAATCCGGTATTACGCGGCAGCTCACAAAATCCTGACATTTATTTCCAGGCCCGTGAAACAGTTAATCCTTATTATGAAAAGATGCCGGCTATTGTTCAGCACATAATGAATCGTTTCGCCGGACTCACAGGACGCACTTATCAGTTGTTTCAATATCTGGGCAGTGACACGGCGGAGCGAGTTATTATACTCATGGGATCCGGTGCGGAAACGGTTGCAGAAACTGTTCAATATCTGACTCAACAGGGTGAAAAAATTGGCTTGATCAAAGTGCGTCTGTATCGTCCATTTGATGACCAGGCATTGCTCGCGGCCCTGCCTGATAGTTGTCGGAGCATTGCTGTTCTGGACCGCACCAAAGAACCCGGTGCAAACGGCGAGCCGTTGTATAAGGACGTGTTAACCGCCATCGCACAAAATTTTTACTCCGGTTCTGGTAAATTTGAGGTGATGCCCGGCATTATCGGCGGGCGTTACGGGCTGTCATCCAAGGAATTCACCCCGATGATGGTCAAAGCAGTATATGATGAACTCAAAAAAACACAGCCGAAAAACCATTTTACCGTAGGTATCCATGACGATGTCAGCCATACCAGCCTGGAATGGGATAACAGCTTTCGTACCGATGCCCACAATGATACTTTTCAGGCACTGTTTTATGGCCTGGGCAGTGATGGTACGGTCAGTGCAAATAAAAACAGCATCAAAATTATCGGTGAGCAAACTGATTTATTTGTACAGGGCTATTTTGTTTATGATTCCAAAAAATCCGGCGCCGTGACCATATCCCATCTTCGTTTTGGCCCAAAAGCAATTCATTCGACCTATCTGATTGAAGATAACGATGCCAATTTTGTCGCCTGTCACCAGACTATTTTTCTGCAACGCTATAACATGCTGGATAAAGCAGCTGATAAGGCGGTGTTTTTACTCAATTCCACGGTAGCGGCGGATCAGGTATGGGATACCCTGCCGGTATCCATGCAGCAGCAGATGATAGACAAACACATTAGTTTTTATTGTATTGATGCCTATGCAGTCGCCCGCAAAACCGGTCTGGGCAAACGTATTAATACCATTATGCAAACCTGTTTTTTTGCTATCTCCAACATTCTCCCAAAAGACCGTGCGATTGATGAAATCAAGGCTGCTGTAGAGAAAAGTTATGGCAAAAAAGGTTCACACATACTTGATGTTAATTTTCAGGCAATTGATGAGAGTCTGGCCAGCCTGCATGCTGTTGCAGTGCCCGCTCAGGTCAGTAGTGACTTTGAGATCCCGTCACCGGTTGCTGAATCTGCTCCGGCATTTGTAAAAAATGTCACCGCTGAGATCATTGCCGGTCGGGGAAATGAAATACCAGTGAGTTTACTGCCTGTGGATGGTACCTTTCCAGTGGGGACAGCGGCCTATGAAAAACGTAACCTTGCCGATGAGATCCCGGTACTGGATATTGACCTGTGTTCGCAGTGTGGCAAATGCCCGCTGATATGTCCCCACGCAGCAATCCGCAGTAAAATATTTTCTCAAAAAGAACTGGCTCAGGCACCACAAACATTTAAACACACAGCAATGAAAGGCAAGGGATTTCCTGCTGATATGCATATCACCTATCAGGTGGCACCTGAGGACTGTACGGGTTGCGGCCTGTGTGTTGATATCTGCCCAATCCGTGATAAGGCTGACCCTGAGCACAAGGCACTTAATATGGCTCCGCAACCACCTCTACGGGAACAGGAGCGGGAAAACTGGGAATTCTTTCTTAGTTTACCCGAGTATGATCGCAAGGCATTAAAAATCAATACCATCAAGGGCTCCATGGTATTGCAGCCTCTTTTTGAGTTTTCCGGTGCCTGCCTGGGTTGTGGTGAAACACCCTATATCAAACTGGCCACACAATTATTCGGCGATCGTATGATTGTTGCCAATGCAACGGGCTGTTCTTCGATTTTTGGCGGCAATCTGCCGACCACTCCCTGGACTCATAATGCTGAAGGTCGCGGGCCGGCATGGAACAACTCACTGTTTGAAGATAACGCTGAATTTGGTTTTGGTATGCGCGTTGCGATTGATCAGCAGACTGAACATGCCCGAGAAATGCTCGAAGCACTTAATCCCCCGCTGGATGCCGCTCTGGTGGCTAACATACTGAATGCCGATCAGTCTGACGAAGCCGGCATTTATGAACAACGTCAGCGAGTGGCACAGTTAAAAAAACAGCTCGAAATACACACTGATCCCCGGGCCTCAAGTTTATCCCAGCTTGCCGGTAATCTTTGCCGCAAAAGCGTCTGGCTCATCGGTGGCGATGGCTGGGCTTACGACATAGGTTACGGCGGTGTGGATCATGTGCTGGCTTCCGGACGAGACGTGAATATTCTGGTGCTGGATACCGAGGTATACTCAAATACCGGCGGCCAGACCTCCAAGGCAACTCCCAGAGGTGCCATTGCAAAATACTCAGCGGGTGGTAAAGCCAATGCAAAAAAAGATCTGGCGCTACTGGCCATGGCCTACGAAAATGTCTATGTTGCCAATATTGCCCTGGGTGCCAAAGATGTGCAAACCCTGCGTACTTACATAGAAGCTGAAGCTCATCATGGACCATCACTCATCATTGCCTATGCACCGTGCATTTCCCACGGCATAGACATGAAAAACAGTCTGCAGCAGCAAAAATTAGCTGTTGATAGTGGTCATTGGCTGTTGTTCCGCTTTGATCCCAAACGAATCCAGCAGGGTGAAAATCCCATGCGTCTTGATTCAAAGGAACCGTCAGTGCCCTACAAAGAATATATGCAGACAGAAACCCGCTTTAGTATGCTGTGGCAAACACATCCTGAATATGCAGAAAAACTCTCACAACAGGCCCAGCATGAAATAACACAACGCTACCATTTTTTCAAACAGTTAGCAGAAATGGATTGGGATGAAAGCTCCGGAACTGCAGCCGTTAAAGAGAAAATCAATAATCATTAGCAAATTCTGACACAAGACAGGGAAATCAGAAAAGACACAATCGTAACTACTCAGCGTAACGCTGAATAGTTACACACAATCCAGCCTTTTCCTGTGCAGAGAAGCACTTTATTTTGTGGCATTAATGCTGATGGAGCATTTTTCTATATCAGATTGTGTCATTTGATGTTCAAACATGATGCCCAGTTGACACTGGCCCTGCTCCAGTGTTTTACACCAGGCTATTTTACCTCTGGCATCACAAGAATGACCGGGAATTGAAAGATTAATATTCAGCTGAGTCTCACGATCGATGCCGCCATGAGCATTAAAACAAAGCCCGCCCTGACTGATATTCTGCAAATAGAGTTGGTGTTCACCAAGCATATGATCAATGACAATAGAAACCGGAATATCGGTAGAATAGCGGGTAAATTGACGAGTTTTCATACTCCTCCCTTAGACCTGTGGATTGATTATAGTTATCCTTCTGCTACAAATATAGTTTGTATTTACATGTTTATCAAATAACGGCCATATTAGCATTCACACGGAGCATCACAAAGACAGGCGCTCTTAAGAGGAAGATATTCCCAGCATTGATTTAGCAGAAAAGAAGCAGCGGATTTTGTTATGATTAAAATATGGAGCTATTATGAATCATCCTGTATATTTAAATTTACAGGACATAAACAACTCTTATAATGAGCATTTACTTCCAATAGTGAGCGATTGATGACTCCACCAACAGACAATAAGCACAATCCGCTTAAACAAACGGAAGTGGCTGATTTAATACTACACATCGTCATCCAGCTGGCTGTTGAAATGCATCATGGGAAACGGCCTTTGCAGGCGATTAGTCTGGATAGCATGCTGGATCGGGATTTACAGCTGGACAGTTTATCCAGAGTTGAATTGCTGCAGCGTATTGAACGAAGATTCCAGGTGAGATTACCGGAAAAATTGTTAGCAACTGCTGAAACACCCGGAGATTTATTACAAGGTGTGATGAATGCGCCTGGTTTACCTTCCAGCTTAAAAGAAACAAGCAAATTTGCCGGATTTGAGCTGGCTCAGATTGAGGCAATAGAGACCAGTCCTGAGCACGCACAAACACTCATCGAGGTGCTGCAATGGCATGTAAAAAAACATCCGCAACGCCCGCATATTTACCTCTATGGTGATGAGAATGTGCCACAGGTCATTAGCTATATGGATCTGTATGAAGGTGCTCGAAAAGTAGCTGCAGGTCTGCAGAATTATGGCGTTGAGTCCGGGCAGACTGTGACCATCATGCTGCCCACAGGAGAAGATTATCTTTTTACCTTTTTTGCTATTCTTCTGATCGGTGCAATCCCGGTACCTATCTACCCGCCAACACGTCCCTCACAGCTTGAGGAACATTTACGCCGCCATGTAAAAATTCTGAACAATGCCGGCACCGTACTATTAATTACCATTAAAGAAGCAAAATTACCAGCTCAGCTGTTAAAAGCTCAGGTGAATAATCTTCGTCATGTGCTGATAGTAGATGAATTGACACAACAAAAAAATCAGTTTGTACCGATTCCAGTACAGGGTAAGGATATTGCTTTTCTGCAATACACATCCGGTAGTACCGGAACACCCAAAGGTGTTGTGCTGACTCACAATAATTTATTAGCCAATATTCGTGCTATGGGACAAGTGATTCAGGCAAGTTCCAGTGATGTTTTTGTCAGCTGGTTACCTCTATATCATGATATGGGGCTGATTGGTGCCTGGCTCGGCAGCCTGTATTATGCCTCACCTTTAGTGCTTATGTCGCCCCTGACATTTTTAACCCGTCCCTCTCAATGGCTTTGGGCTATCCATAAGCATAAGGGCACGCTTTCAGCAGCACCTAATTTTGCTTATGAATTTTGTTTAAGTAAGATCAGGGATGAGGATGTAAAAGATCTGGATCTCAGTTCCTGGCGAATGGCTTTCAATGGTGCCGAGCCCGTTAATCCCAATAGCCTGCGAGATTTTGCTGCCCGCTTTGAGCACTATGGTTTTCATCCTGAAGCTCTGTCACCCGTCTATGGCCTGGCTGAAAGTGCTGTTGGCCTGGCATTCCCGCCACCTGGACGCGGCGCTTTGATCGACCGTGTACATCGTGATCCCCTGCAGCTTTCAGGCATTGCACAAGCTGTAACGCCATCAGCAGCAGACAATAATGACTCCTGTCTTGAATTTGCAGCCTGTGGTCAGCCTTTGCCCGGTTATCAGATCCGTATTGTTGATCAGGTGGGTCGCGAATTACCTGAACGCCGGTTAGGACAGTTACAATTTCAGGGTCCGTCAGCCACCAGCGGCTATTTTCACAACCCCGAACAAACCCGTCTGTTATTTGATGGTGAGTGGCTGGAAACTGGCGATCTGGCTTATATGGCCGCTGGTGAACTCTATCTGACAGGTCGTAGTAAAGAAATTATTATTCGCGCCGGGCGTAATATCTATCCCTATGAGATAGAACAGGCAGTGGGTGAAATTCCCGGTGTACGAAAAGGCTGTGTTGCCGTGTTTGGTACACATGATAAAAGTACTTCTACTGAACGAATTATCGTTCTGGCCGAAACCAGAGAATCTGACACTAAAATTCTGCAGCAATTACATACTGCGATCGATCAGACCGCTTCCGGAATATTATTGGGCAGCAGCCCGGATGAAATACTATTATTACCACCCCATAGTGTATTAAAAACTTCCAGTGGTAAAATTCGTCGAACGGCTTGTCGCGATCTCTATGAACAGGGGCAAATAAATCGCAGCCATCGTTCAATTGGTCTGCAGCTGCTTCGAGTGGCGGCGGTCAGCCTCCTGCCGCAATTAAGAAAAGTTTTTCTGTCATTACGGCACAGAAGTCAGGAAAATTTATTTGCACTCTGGGCATGGATTACTTTTTTCATTCTGGCACCAATAACCTGGTTCACAGTCATTTTATTACCGGTATATTCCTGGCGTAGGGGTTTTATTCGTAAAGTAATACGGCTGTTTTGTTTAGTGACAGGTACACCTTTAAGGGTTTATGGAACACAAAATCTACCATATGATAAAGCAGCCATATTCGTCTGCAATCATGTCAGTTATCTGGATGGTATTATACTCATGGCCGCTCTGCCGGGTTCATTCAGTTTTGTGGCCAAAAAAGAACTGGAAAAAAAATTGATCTCCCGATTGTTTCTGCAACGCATTGGCTGCATTTTTGTTGAGCGATTCGATATCCGGCGTGGTGCAGCCGATGCAGCAATACTTCAGCAACAGGTAAAAAAGGGACATTCTCTGGTTATTTTTCCTGAAGGAACTTTTACCCGAATAACCGGCTTGCGCCCTTTCCTCATGGGTGCTTTTACTACTGCAGTACAAACAAAAAAACCAGTCATTCCACTGACACTTCGCGGTACTCGATCGATTCTTGGTGCAGCGACCTGGTATCCCAGACGAGGTGCAATAAGCGTGAATATAGGCAAGCCCATTTATCCTCAAAAGACAGGATGGCATGAGGCAATTCGTTTACGTGATGAAGCCAGATTTGAAATTCTGCGACATTACGATGAACCCGATCTGGCGCAGTAAAATATCTGTTGTTCACCTGATATGGATTAATACCATAATGAAAGAAAGCTTGTTTGCCGGTTTAACCAAAAAAGAATTAAATAGTTAATCGGAAAATGCACTCGTAAAAAACACTAAAATAATTAACTTAATGCTAATATCTTCGACCTTTACCTTTCTTTTTCAATTGTTCGAATTTAACCACCAGATTTTTTTCTCCGAATGATT
>DAOVUK010000032.1 GCA_030632625.1 Gammaproteobacteria bacterium | reverse complement strand
CAGTGTAGGAAATATCGCCTGTAATAGTTGCCATACGGGTGAGCCGACTGGTTTAGTAGCGCAGCCAAAGGTGCTCTGTAGTGACTGCCATGATTATGAGAGCCCTAAAGATTTTGATGATGGAGATCACAAAAAGCATATTGAAAAAGGGACTCAATGTACAGAATGTCATCTTTTCTAAACAGGAGTAATTGGGGCAGCGAAACAAACTGTGTAACTGCCCATTCTAAAGATGAGGAGCTAACAGCTCCTCATATTTAGAATGGTGCTTCTGAATAAAACTGAATGACTACGTTACTTTTCGGGTGGGTAAATTCTATTCGTGTGGCGTGCAATAATAATCGTTCAGCCATGCTCAGAGCTTCCTGGTGAGCATAGCGAGGATCTCCCAGAATAGGGTGCCCCACTGCCAGCATATGTACCCGAAGCTGGTGAGAACGACCTGTGATTGGGGTTAATAGTAATCGTGTGCTGTTATGCTCTTGATTCGGAGTTTGATTAAGAGTCTGCCAATAAGTCTGAGAGGCTTTACCCTGCTCATGATCGATGATCTGCCGGGGACGGTTTTCCCAGTCACAGCGCAGTGGTAGACTAATTTCTCCACTTTCTTTACCCGGTTTTCCATAAACGATGGCGGTATAGTTTTTGTGAACCCGGCGTTCCTGAAACTGGCGGCTCAGATGACGATGAATTTCTTTATTTAATGCCAGGACAGTTAAACCGGACGTTTCCCAGTCCAGTCTGTGAACCGTTAAAATGTTGGGGAATTCAACAGCAAGACGAGTGATTAAACAGTCCTTTTTTTCTTCACCACGGCCTGGCACAGAAAGCAGCAGAGTCGGTTTGTTAACCACCACAAGAAATTCATCGGCATAAATAATTTCGATTGCTTCGCTGCTGGTACGATAGGGTCTGCTCACGGTTTCTTCATGTGGGATTGTTCAGACCAATTATTGCCGGGTAGGCTTCAAGCTGGTCCAGTAATTTTATTGTCTCTTCAGGTAAATCACCTGCTCGCAGCTGCAGCAGTTGCTGCTGGTATTCATTCAGTTTAATGCTGGCATCCCCGTCAGGACTTGTCATCCGCTGAATACGGTAGTGATTCCAACGTTCAATCTCATGCGTAAACAGGGTATCCGGATAGTTCCGGCATCGATAGCGAAACAGCATTTCTTGCAGTCGTTCATCTTCAAAATTAAGTGTCAGATCACCCAGTTCAGTTTCCTTTGTTGCTCTTATCCGGTTCATTTTTTCTTTATCACTGGTGGAGAAAAATCCACCTGAATATAAATTTTGATCGGGATCGTTTGAAGCTGCTGAATAGGTGGTTTTAAATGCTTGCTGAATTCGATCAGACAGACTTTGATCGATTTTCAGCTGTTTGAGATGTTGTGCACACTGTTCAAGATCAATTGCCCATTGTTTTATATTCTCAGTGGTCAGTGTTTTAAGAGGTACAATAACGGGACATTTATTTAAATGGATAGTTTTTAATGGCAGACGCTGTTCACCTGCAAGCAAATCATCTGTTCTGGTAAATGTCAGATATTTGATTTGCTCAATGCTCATGTTGATAAGAGGCTGCGGATCGGTATGCAGTTCATAAACAATCACGGCATTTTTATTATTGGCATCCATTGCAATGGGCACAACGATACCCATATGTCCCTTTTCAGCGGGGTACATACCGCTGATATGAACCAAAGGTGTCTGTTTCTGCAGATTAATTAAATCCTGAACCTTGTATTTGAAGCGTTGTTCATAGATATATTGGTACAGACGAGGCTGCCGATCTTTAATCAGTCGGGCCACCTCAATGGTGGCCAGTACATCAGAAAGTGCATCATGTGCTGATTCATGGGCAATGTTATTTGCCTGGCTTAATGCTTCTAATCTGAAACTGGTGTGACCATCATCGCGTTTCGGCCATTGGATGCCTTCAGGACGAAGTGCTTTTGTGAGTCTTAACAGATCAATAATATCCCAGCGTGAATTACCATTTTGCCACTCACGGGCATAAGGATCATAAAAGTTTCGATACAGGGTGTAGCGAGTAAATTCATCATCGAAGCGGATGTTGTTGTAGCCTACGCTGCAGGTCCCGGGCTGTGCGAATTCAGTGTGAATTTTAGCAATAAATTCTGCTTCGCATAAGCCTTCCTGCAGCGCCAGTTGAGGCGTAATGCCGGTGACCAGACAGGCTTGCGGATTGGGTAAAAAGTCATCAGCCGGCCGGCAGTAAATCACCAGAGGTGCACCGATAATATTCAACTCTTCATCGGTGCGAATACCGGCAAATTGTACCGGCCTGTCACGTTTTGGATCGATGCCGAAAGTTTCGTAATCGTGCCAGTAAAGGGTATTCATTTTATTTGCTGCTGCGGCACTTTTATTGGGCATTGTATACTTCTTTGAGGTAAGGAATTATTTCTTTTCTGATTGTTCTTGTTCTGCCAGAGCTTCTGCCCAGGGATCAACTTCTTCGGAAGAGCCTTTAGCTGGAGAAGAGCCTTCAGCCTGAGAAGAGCCTTCAGCTTCAACAGCTGCCTGCTCTGCCAGGGCATCAGCCCAGGGATCATCTTCCGCTACTGCTTCGGCAGCTTCATCCTGATCACTGGTTTCAGCTTCAGTTTCAGCAGCTGCCTGTTCTGCCAGGGCGTCAGCCCAGGGATCGTCTTCCGCTGCTACTTCAGCAGCTTCATCCTGACCCTTGGCTTCAGCCTCAGCAGTTGCCTGTTCTGCCAGAGCATCAGCCCAGGGATCATCTTCCGCTGCTGGTTCTGTAGTGTCTGTGTCGTCGCTGCTGTTATTAAGATTGATACTTGTAGACTCATCCGGATTTTTATTTTCGGTTTGTGCCGCGATTGTCTCATCTTCAACCAGAGCATCAAGATCCATATTTAATTCATCACTGATACCCAGATTGACGGCAGTACTGCCGTCTAATGTACCATCATTGTTTGCTAAATCAACGGATAAAGAATCGCCAGCAGTATTGAGAGCAAAACTATCCACTTGATCATGATTATCATTTACAGCAGGGGCCGGTTTGCTGGGATCATTCTCATTACTCAGGCGTTTATCTCGCAGGTAGATAATTGCTTCCAGCAATTTCTGAGCATTGGACTCTACTTCCTGGCCTGTTTTTTTACCGTGCTCTGTCATCAGCGCCGTGATGGTTTCCAGCGCTTCAAATAAATGTTCATTGAGTTCAGTATTTTTCAGTCGCAGTTCTGATAATTCTTTTAAATGAGCTTCATTAGATTCGACCTGTTCACGAGCCAGGATTGTGGCATTGGCGGTCTCTTCACTAGTGGAGTCTTCACTGTCTATCGTTTCAGCGCTGGAAGCTTCAGCACCCTGAGTGACCGTTGCTGCCTGAACTGAACCACTGGTCTTAAGGAAAATGTCATTGTTTTCAATAAGATTGTCGGGATAATCCAAAAGACGATAGGTGTCACGGTGCAGATAGAGTGTGACAAATTCTTTAATCACTGTTTTTTCATCCTGAAAAAGCTTTTCAGCTTGTTCATCTATACTGCCTTTGAAGCCAATAATTTTTAAATTTTTTTTCAGGGCTGAAATTCGTTGTTCTTTGCTTCCGATATAATGACTGACTAATTCGTTGACTGCATTAAGATCTTTGCGTTTGGCCTTTATATTAAAAATTATCATAATAATTAATATTAATAAGAGTACAATGCTGGCTTCGGCAGTGAGAATAAACAGCTTAGGGATTAAAGCTTCCATTATTCGAGTTCTCCTGTCAGTTCATCATAGGCAGTTTCACGGGCTTGTTTCCATTTGCGATAAACAAACCATCCACCGATACCAACAATAATATTAACAATGACGGCAATAATTATACCTGTAAGCCAGTCTGGTTCTTCTGTTACAGGCGTTTCTTCTATAATCTCTTCAAGCACTTCCTGGGTTTCATCCCTGGCTTCAGGTGACTCTTCTTTGGGCAGTTGTTCGGGACTTAATAGTAAATTTTCAAATGTAGGCAGATTAAGCTGAATAGGCCGTGATGTATAGTCGATAGGGCGACCTGTACGAGTTTTGGTTTGCATATGAATAATTATATGATAGTCCATCTCTGGATCCAGCGAATCACTTTCATATGACCATTCCAGAATATTAGGATTGATTTGTTGTAAGCTGATTGTTTCAGCTGTGCCATTGTCCTGTGATGTATCGCCTTCTAATAAGGAGGCACTCATTTTCATTTTTCTGGGATTAACAAACTCGATATTTGGGCTGACTAAAATTTGATGATAGTTTTTATTGTTTTTTTGTTGTTGTTCTACCCGGGTACTGAGTAAATTAGTATCGTGTATCATGACAGAATAGTTGATTTCACGTTGTAATGTTTCGGTGCTTGCCTGAAAAGTAAATAGGTTTTTGCCAATATCAAGCGTTTTGCTAATCTGGACATTAAATAAGCCATCATGGGCTTCAAGGTCTCCACGCAAACCATTATCATGTAAAAACCAGCGTTTTTTACTGGCTGATGGCTTTTTATTTGCTGAGGGCTCCTTATTTGCTGGCGGCTCCTTACTTGCTGATGGCTCTTTTTGTACTACAGACATAGAAATGAATTGTAAAAAGTTATCATCGGTTATTTTTTTATTATTATCGCTCATGAAAAGAGTAAGATTAAGGTTTTCACCAACAAACAGGTTATTGGGAATGCGGTTGGTTTGAATCTGAAGGTTTGTCACTACCAAAACCCGGTTATCCGGATCGGTCTGTGCATTGATGGACCATTCACCCGTTTTGGGCTTACTGATGGTGATCAAATCATAATTTTTTTCTGACTGCCACTTCACATAAGAAGGGGCATTCTTTTGCATATATTTCTTCTTGCCGGGTTCTATGACTTCAGTGGGTCTGGCATTTTGGGGTTTGAATACCAGCAAGGTTAATTCAAGAATAGATTCATCAACCACAAATTTATTATCCACTAAAGGAACGCTGTCAGGTTTAGTGGTCTTTTCAAACAGGCGCAGAAAAATCCTTTCGAGCTGTTCGGCGCTGTCAGTCTGTTCAAAACCACCATCTGTTTTGCTTGAAAGTTCTTGCAAAAAAGCATGGTCAGCATTTTTCGATAATGCAATCGTATGGATACTCACTCCGGTTTTTTCGATTTCAGGTAACATTTTTTTCAGAATACGGGTGCGTTCCTGTGTATTTTTAGCATCATCCTTAGCGATATCAATCATACCGTCAGTTAAAAGAATAATACTTCTCTGTTTTAATCTGGAGGGTGTTTTATCCCAATCAGCAACGGCTGCTTCCAGTGCCAGACCGATATTGGTAAAGAGATCGCGAGAGTGAATTTTTCTGCTGGCCAGCTGAGCATTGTTCTTCCATTGTTCATCAGCAAGGCCTAATGGTATCAAGGGCACTGCGTTTGTTCCAAAGTTCCAGACTGCAGTACTTGCATCAGCGGGTAATAAGCCAATTAATAAGCGTAAGGCTGGCAGGCGCAGATTTTTCGGATCATTTTTCTTCATACTGCCGGATACGTCAATAAGTACCCGGATATCACTGCTCTGATGTTGTTGCTCAAGCTGTTGTTCGGCCGATCCTGAAGAGGGGATTCCAAAACAAAAGAGAATAAAAAACAACTTGATCTTATGAGCGATCGTTTTCTTTGCTAATGCAGATGTCAGAGGCATGTACAACCCTAATATTAAAAACTGCTATTATTGAGTCAGTGTTGACTCAGGACTATTATTTATATCGGCCAAAGATTCAAAAGCTTAACATGCGGACAGGAACCTGGAACAAATATCTCTTTTTAAGATATAAGATAATATGTCTAATTTTAGATTGATTTGAGAAAATATCCAATTATTTCCTATACTTGCTTTTTTTGATTAGTTTTTGCAGAATTAAAAATATTGATTAATACTGTGTCGACTGACAAATAGCTTTTCTACACGACTGTATGCACACAGGGAGTCGGGCCAGCGGGAAGCCGGAGCTGATCAGTTTCCTGCGCCTGGACAGATTTCAGGAACAGACGTTGGATTCCTGAACTGATTGTACTCTAACATTATGAATTTAAAGTGATATTTATAATAATGATTAATTACAGACAGTTTTTTTACAAGAATTAATGACGACTAGGCTGAACAAGGCTAAAATAGTCAATTAATAATGATAAGTAATGGTAGAGCGAATAATGAAGCGAGTAGTTGTGACTGGAATGGGCATTGTTTCGTGTCTGGGCAATAATAAACAGACCGTTTTAGAATCCCTTCGCAGTGGTAAATCCGGAATTCAATTCAAAGATGAATATAAGGCGCTTGGCATGCGCAGCCATGTGGCAGGTAGTATTCATATTGATCTGGATGAATTTATTGAACGTAAAGTGAAACGTTTTATGGGAAATGCTGCTGCTTATGCTTATATTTCAATGCAGCAGGCCATTGCCGACTCAGGCTTATCGGAGGACGATATTTCGAATCCCAGAACCGGATTAATTGCAGGTTCTGGTGGTGCTTCTTCAGAAAACCAGGTGTTAGCCGCTGACATTATGCGTGACAAAGGCATTCGTCGAGTCGGGCCCTATATGGTACCCAGAACCATGGCGAGTACGGTTTCTGCCTGTCTGGCAACCCCATTTAAAATAAAGGGTGTTAATTATTCCATTAGTTCAGCCTGTGCGACCAGTACTCATTGTATTGGTAATGCGGTGGAACAAATTCAGTTTGGCAAGCAGGATATTGTTTTTGCCGGCGGCGGTGAGGAAGAACACTGGACTCTCAGTATGTTGTTTGATGGAATGGGGGCATTATCCAGTAAATACAATGAAACACCACAAAGCGCATCAAGACCTTATGATGAAACCCGTGACGGCTTTGTTATTGCCGGCGGCGGCGGTATGCTGGTGCTGGAAGAATTAGAACATGCCAGAGCTCGTGGTGCTAAAATTTATGCGGAAGTGACCGGCTATGGTGCTACGTCCGATGGTGTGGATATGGTTGCTCCCTCCGGTGAAGGGGCTGTTCGCTGTATGCAGCAGGCTCTGAGTACTGTGAGTAAACCGCTTGATTATATTAACACCCATGGTACCAGTACACCGGTGGGCGATGTTAAAGAAATTGAGGCCATTCGCGAGACTTTCTCTTCTTTAAATCTGGATGTGCCGCCACTGAGCTCCACAAAATCATTGACCGGCCATTCTCTTGGTGCAGCGGGTGTTCATGAAGCAATTTATTGTTTGCTGATGATGGAACATAATTTCATTGCAGCTTCCGCCAATGCTGAAATAGAACACATGGATGAAAAAGTATCGGATATGCCGATTGTGACTGAAATGAGGGATAATCAGCAGCTGGAAACAGTCATGACCAACAATTTTGGTTTTGGCGGCACGAATGCCTGTCTGGTTTTGCAGAAGCTCGTTTGAAGCAGACTCCTATTCGTCAGACTTGACCATACATTTTGAATACTGGAGAAAATCTTTCGTGAATGCCTTAGTTGGAACCATATCTTGAATGGTTCTAATGCAACAGTGATGGTTGTTGATGATGAGCCTTTCAATCTTGAAATTATAGAAGAATACCTTGATGGCGAAGGTTATACTCTTTTTACTGCTGTCGATGGCGAAGATGCCTGGACGCAGTTAGAGACTGATCCTGAAAAATTTGATGTCATTCTGCTTGATCGTATGCTGCCAAAGCTCGATGGTATGGAAGTTCTGGCAAAAATAAAAGCCCATCGAAAGCTTAAATCAACGCCCGTTATTTTACAGACCGCGAAGGCTTCTAAACAAAATATTATTGAAGGTATGCATGCAGGCGCTTACTATTACCTGACAAAACCCTTTGATGATGAGATGCTGCGTTCTATTGTCAGAACTGCAATAGAAGATAAATTGCGTTATGACCTGCTGACATTTGAATTAGAAGAAAGTGTCAGGGGCTTAGCCACTATGCAGGAAGCTCACTTCGAGTTTCAAACGATTGAA
Organism: Gammaproteobacteria bacterium; assembly: GCA_030632625.1. GTDB lineage: Bacteria > Pseudomonadota > Gammaproteobacteria > GRL18 > GRL18 > GRL18. The sequence goes on along the minus strand of DAOVUK010000032.1, from coordinate 5,378 downwards.
GACGCAAATGATTTAGCTAAAGTTTTAGCCAATGCCTGTGCTGATCCTGATAGAGTGGTCACCGGAATTTCTGAATTATTAATAAATGCCGTTGAGCATGGAAATCTTAAAATTTGTTATGAAGACAAGTCACGACTTGTGGCAAAAGATGGCTGGAAAGATGAAGTAAAGAAACGTTTGCAATTATCAGAACATAAAAATAAAAAAGTTCTCGTTAGTTTTAAGCGTGAAGGTCTAATAAACAAGATTTTAATCGAGGATGAGGGTGACGGTTTTGAGTGGCAAAAATACCTCAAATTTGATCCACTGCGAGCATTTGATTCTCATGGACGTGGTATCGCTATGGCTAATTTGATGAGTGTTGACGAAATTACTTATAAGGGCTGCGGCAATAAAGTTGAGCTAATTGTTCAGGGAATAAAAATATAGATAATTCTTATTGACTATTTATCAGGGTTTTAATTCTGGACTCTGTTCCTTTCATTAATGTTTCGAATATATATTTTAATTCATTATATCGAGCGGTATCCTTAGCCGGCATGTTTTTGACCAATAATGAAATATGCGGATAAGTTATTATTATTTTTGCACTAAAATCAAAGAAACGCTCTCTGTTGATTGTCTGTTCAAATAAAGAATGCTCCAGAGGTGATACATCATTTTTAGTGGAAAAACTTCTTTTTCCTATTCTGGTTCTGAACTGCAAAGCACAGTTCAGCTCTAAATCCTGACAGGAATTTAATAATAGCTCTCCCAGATCATCCAGCGATGTACTGCTACAACAGGCGGCAAGGAACTGAATTATTATTTCAGTATCTTCATTATTGCGAACGGCAGCAGTCGATATGTTATGGGAGGGCTGGTTGTTTTGTTTGGCGAGACTTATTGATTGTTTATTTGTTTTAATTGTATGTTTAATTTTTAATTCAAGTTCTGAATGATTAAAGGGCTTGCTAATATAGTCGTGACCACCTGCCTCATAAGCCTTTATTTTATCTTCAAGGCTGCCGTGTGCTGAGATAAAGATAACTGGAATGTGACGAGTATTTTCATCTTTCTTTAACTCACGACATGTCTCATAACCATCCATACCCGTCATGGAAACATCGAGAAGAACCAGCGCAGGTTTAATGCTGCTAATATTTTGTATACATTCTTCACCGGAAGATGCCAGAGCAATATCATATATCGTACTCAACAATTCTTCTACAATGGCCTGATTAATGGGGTCGTCATCAACAGATAATATTTTATACATGGTTTAATATTTTATATTAGGGCCTTTATTTTGTCTACAAATGGACAGGCCTGAGCCGATGCCGCTTGAACCAGTGTTTATTTGTTAATCTCTTAATGACACAATGGGCCAGTCATGTTCTGTGGCGTATTTTTTCAGCTGCACATCAGGATCGACGGCAACGGGATGGGTTACTTTTAATAAAAGAGGCAGATCATTAATTGAATCACTATAAAAATAACTATCGTATAAAGAATAATTGTTTTCCTGCAGCCATATTGAAAGACGTTCAACTTTACCATCCTGAAAGCAGGGGATGCCGGTTACTCTTCCGGTATATTGGTTGTTTTTTTGTTCCGGCATAGTGGCAATAATATCATCGACCCCCAGTTTTTTAGCAATAGGGGCTGTTACAAAATGATTAGTAGCGGTAATAATCAATAGAAAATCATCGTTCTGGCGATGCTTATTCAATAATTCTTCGGCTTTTGGCAGCCAGATAGAATTAATTTTATTGTGCATAAATTCACGGTGTAAGTCAGACAAAGTGTCCACAGAATGTTCACTCAAGGGTGCCAGACTAAATTTAAGAAAATCATAGATATCAAGTGTTCCAGCTTTGTATTCATCATAAAATCGTTGATTTTCCTGCTCATACAGAACGGGATCAACCAATGCTTTTTCAACTAAAAACTTTCCCCAGAGGTAATCACTATCACCACCTAAAAGCGTGTTATCCAGATCAAATATGGCTAAACTCACCTGTTTTTCCCAACTATATTACTAAAAGAGATTGATTTTTACTAAAAGATATTGATTTTACCACTTTTTTTGAAAAAAACAGTGATATAATTTACTGTAAATTTAATCTTCGGTTTATTTATTCTAATTGATTTTTTATGGATTTTACTCTTTTTTCCTCTTTTTCCTCTTTTTATAATGGGAGGGGGGGATGGGGTTGACTTTTACGGTGTGTTATTTTGATTGATTCTGATGGCTATCGGGCAAATGTTGGCATTATCATTTTTAATGATGATGGTAAACTATTCTGGGCGCGCAGAATTGGTCAGGATGCCTGGCAATTTCCTCAGGGAGGAATTGCTTATGATGAATCTCCGGAGCAGGCTGTTTATAGAGAATTGTGCGAAGAAACCGGACTAACAGAAAAGGATGTGCTAATTGTGGCACAGACAGAAGGCTGGCTGCGCTACAATCTGCCTGAGCATCTGGTTCGTCGTTATAAACGTCCTGTCTGCATTGGTCAAAAACAAAAGTGGTTTATGCTGCGTTTGCTGACCAATGATAAATTAATTTCATTTGATCATAATAAACGACCTGAATTCGATATCTGGAAATGGACTGATTACTGGGCACCACTAAACGAAGTGATTTCATTCAAGCGGGAAGTATACAAACAGGCACTGGAATTTTTTGAACCAACGTTGTTAAATCAAAGAAAGGTTAAATCAAAGAAAGGTTAAGTCAAAGAAAGGCTAAGTCAAAGAAAGCTTAAGTGAAAAAAGCTTAAGTCAGAAAAGGATCTGTAAATAAAACAAGCAGTTGCTCAGGGGGAGGGTTTTTATGTTGCAGACCTTGCGGCGTATAGTCCAGGAAGTCAATTCAACACGGGATCTCAATCAGGTTCTGGAAATCATTGTACGAAGAGTTAAAAAAGCGATTGATGCGGATGTCTGCTCAATCTATTTGCTTGACGATAATGAAAAAAAATTTACTCTCATGGCAACGGATGGTCTCAATGCAGACCTTGTAGGTCAGGTACAAATGGCCCATGGTGCAGGACTTGTCAGCCTGGTTGCACAAAGAGCTGATCCTCTCAACCTTGATGATGCTCTGGAGCATCCACGGTTTAAACTGTTTACTGCCCTGAATGAAGAACGCTTTCATGGTTTCACCGGAATACCAATTACCCATCATCGTGAAGTTCTGGGTGTGCTGGTGGCTCAATCTGAATCACGTATTCGCTTTTCTTCTGATGTGGTTAATTTTCTGGTCACCATTGCCGCTCAGTTAGCGGGTGCAATTATTAATGCTCAGGCGAGCAAACAGATCACGGTTGACTCTAAACAGAATAAGTCTGAAATTCATCGGGATCACCGCCCTTTAACCGGACAACCGGGTTCCCCGGGCGTTGCAGTGGGTAAAGCTGTTGCAATTACTTCTTCTTTTTCTCTGAGTGCTGTGCCTGACAGACCTGCAGAAAATATTGAAGATGAAATGATAGTGTTCAGTCTGGCACGGGAATCAGTGCGACAAGACATAAAATCCCTGTCATTCCAATTATTGTCAGATGGGCTGCCTACTGAAGATGTCGCTGTTTTTGATGCCTATTTGCTGATGCTGGATTCCAATACCCTGATTGAAGGTACTCTTGCTAAAATCAGGAGTGGCAACTGGGCTGCAGGCGCTTTGCGGGAAACAATATCAGAACATATAAAATTATTTGGTGAAATGGAGAATCCCTATCTTCAGGAACGTGTTAAAGATATCAGAGATTTAGGGCAATCTATATTTAATCAGATGCAGGGTATTAATGATCTGCCTGTTCACAAACTTTCTAAAAATGCGATTATTGTTGCAGAAGATATATCTGCAACGCTTCTGGCTGATATTGAAAAAACAAAAATCTCAGGAATTGTCCTTAAAAGTGGTTCAAGAACCTCTCATGTCGCAATACTGGCAAGGGCAATGGGAATTCCTACTGTTGTTGGTGTCAATGAATTACCAATAATGCAATTGGATGGCTGTCAACTGGTTGCTGACGGCTACAGCGGTAAAGTCTACATTTCCCCACCCGATCATATTATCAAAGAATATTCGCGCTTAATCTCTCAGGAAGAAGAGCTTTCGCAGGAATTAAGAGAGTTAACCGACAAGCCTGCAACAACACTTGACGGAATTAATATTCCTCTTTATGCAAATACAGGTTTAGTGGCTGATCTTACACCCAGTAAAGAAAGTGGTGCAGAAGGTATAGGGCTCTATAGAACAGAATATCCCTTTATGATTCGTCAACGTTTTCCAGGGGAAGAAGAACAGAGTAAAATTTATAAAGAAGTGATGCAGGCCATGTCTCCAAAACCAGTTGTCCTAAGAACGCTTGATATTGGCGGCGATAAATCGCTCAGTTACTTTCCTATTGAAGAAGATAACCCGTTTCTGGGCTGGCGTGGTATTCGAGTCACACTGGATCATCCGGAAATTTTCATGATTCAATTGCGGGCAATGCTGATTGCCAGTGTCGGGCTGAATAATCTGCATATTTTATTTCCTATGATTAGTACCATCAGTGAAGTAGAAGATGCCATGAGTTTGCTGGATCGCGCTTATCAGGAAGTATTAGCAGAAGGTCATCAGGTCAACATGCCCAAAGTCGGGGTAATGGTCGAAGTTCCTTCCATTGTTTTTCAGATAAGACACATTGCAGCCATAGTCGATTTTGTCTCTATCGGTACCAATGACCTCATACAATATCTCATGGCCGTTGATAGAAATAATGCCAATGTTGCTGAACTGTATGAATCATTAAACCCGGCTGTACTGACGGCAATTAAACTGGTTATAGATGAAGCACATAAAGAGGGTATTCCAGTGAGCGTTTGCGGGGAAATGGCGGGTGATCCGCTGGCTGCTATTCTTTTGCTGGGAATGTCTATTGATTCATTAAGTACCAGTGCTGCCTCACTGCCAGGAATTAAATGGATGATTAGAAATTTTTCTCAGAATGAAGCCGAAGAATTAGTTGCAAAAGCCATAGAGATGAAAGACGCCAAGGTGATTAAAAATATGCTGATGGCTAGCCTTGAAAAGAAAGGTCTGGGCGGCCTGGTCAGAGCTGGTCGATAGACAAAATTTTAATTAAATGACAAAAAGAGTTGACCTGGTATAATTACTGCGTATAATACGCATCTCAGTCAACGGTACTGCTCTTTAAAAAAAGAGAATAAAACCATTGATAGAACAACCACTTAGAAAGCATTGGCTTTAGATTAAATGCAAGCCTGAGCGGTTATTGCTCTTTAAAAAGAAATCGAACAATTTGTGTGGGTTCTTGTCAACCGATGCGTTATCAGCTTGCTGATAGTGTGTCAAAAAATGCAAGGACTCAAACAAAGTCAAAAAT
>DAOVUK010000299.1 GCA_030632625.1 Gammaproteobacteria bacterium | reverse complement strand
GTAAGTAATTATCTTTGATCACATAAACAGCCCAGCTCTCTTTTATAGTCAGGCTTTGTAAAAAGAAACGAAGTATCTGTTGAACCCGAAATAAAGCACGAGTTGGGATTTGCAGAACGTTCTTATCTGACTGCCAGAGCACAAAACGAGATTCAACTCTAAAGCCATCTCTTATACCGGATTGTCTGTTGGCATCTGAATCGGGATCCAAATTGAAATCTGAATTCATCGTTGTAATCACTTTTACTCTTTGTTCTTCAACGCCCAGAGCAGAAACTTTTGTAAAAGCGGCAGGTTCTATGCGTTTAATCACACCATGCAGAGTCTGTTCACCGCCCCAGCGTAATATCTCAACAGGCATATCAGGCTTTAACCTGACTGCGGCAGTCGAAAGTACATCTGTTTCAATTTCAAGGTGATTTATATCACCAATTTCCATTAAAACCTCACCCATTTTGACCACTCGTTCACTCTTATCTGACAGTCTTAAGATACTGCCATTAGTGAGACTGCTGACTTTAAATCGGCGTTGATCAGTCTGTGTTTGTCGAACATCTTCGAAATCCAGTTCTGAACGTGACATTTGTGTCAGGTATTGAGTAAATATCCAGCCAAATTGAGAGGCTCGATAGACAGCGTCCGCTCTTCTTTTTTCAGCCTTGGCAATATCCATTTCATACTGCGCGATAACTTTATCTTTTCTTAACCTGCTGGTGCGTTGAAAAGTAATATCGGCCAGTTCTTTATCAGCCCTGGACGCCTCACTCATTTCTTTAATAATATTTTCCAGTTCCTCTGCAGCACCCAGTGACGCAACAGCCTGAGAGCGGCTTCGCGGATCCAGGACAGATGATGCTAAAGGTTCTAAAGTTAATAAGGTTTGCCCCTTGCTGACACTATCCCCTTCATTAAAACTTATACGATGCATATAGGCATCTATCGGTGCGCTGATAACAAATCGCTCAATAACACGGGTTTTACCTTCCTCCGCAAGTGTCACTTTCATCGGTGCAGAAGAGGCCTTAACCATATCAACTGGAATGGGTTTTGTTTGCAGGACCGTAAAAAGGACCGCAGCTAAAATAGCAGCCAGTATTAAATAACGGATAAACTTTTTATTCAGCATAAGCAATTACTCCTTTATCTTTAAAACAGTGACCAGATCAATCTGATTCAGTTTTCGTCGAACTATTAAACCGGATAGAATTGCAGAACAAATCACCACTATAATGGCAAAAGCATAGGTAGGTGGATTTATAATTAATGGAATACGAAATAGATCCTGCTGCAAACCGAGAATAAAACCATAACTCATCCAGTAACCAATGATCATACCCACCGGGATCGCCAGAAATGTAATCAAAGCCAGTTCACCTAATAGAATATAGGCGGTTTCTGCCTGAGTGTATCCCAGAACTCTTAAACTGGCGAGTTCCCGGCTTCTTTCTGCTAAAGTAATGCGCGCATTGTTATAAATCACGGCAAAAGCAATGGCAACAGATAAGACTGTGATAAAAGTGATATAAATCAGCATAAAATCACCCACTGTTTTATAAAAACTTTCAATCAGAGATTTTTTCTCCGATACAGCGGCAATTTGAGGCATATTATTTAAAATGCTCTGCGTCATATTAGCATCAACTATCAAATAAGCGCCTGAAATAAGTGAATCTTCCTGTAACAATTGATTCAGTGCATCAATATTCATATAACCTGACAAACCAATGTATTGCCTGTTCACTCCAGCTACATGTATCTGTTGAGTCCGACGTTTTCCTTGCAGAACTTCAATTGTGATCCTGTCCCCCACTTTGACATCCAGTTTTTTTGCCAGAAATTCACTGAGTAAAAGACCGGATTGAGGAATTCTAATGGCTTTATTTTTGGAATCAAGTATTTGATATAAACGATTATCAGCAGCAATCCCCTGTATAATGGTGCGCTGACTATGTGAATCTGAGCGCATTTTAACCGCCACTGTCCGATAGGGTTCAAGCTGCAATACACCCGGTATATTGTATAGTTCATAAATCGCCTTATAGGAGGTTGGATTAATGAAAGTCACGGTTAAATCTTCCCTATGGGAACGATTAAATTCGGCTTCCACCATATAATCCATCGCATCCATAAAAAACGTACCAACGACCATAATTGCACAGGCAAAAGCCGTTCCAAAAACTGACATGAAGGCTTTTAAAGGATGGCGCGCAAAATGACGTAAAATCATTCGACTGGATTGCGACAGGTGCTGCTGCTCTTGCTCCTTATAACTAAAGACACCAAAGAAACCAAAGTTTAAACCCAAACGCTCTATAAAAGTGATGTTGTATCTTTGTGGCACTTCCGGTCTCATCGCTTCTGCCGGCTGCAGTTGAGTAGCTTTTCGTATGGCAAACAAAGTACCCAGGAGCGTTACTGCCAAAGTAATACAGGCACTGTATAGAATAATTTCTATTTGTAACTGGTAGTCAAGATAGGGAAAACGATAATAGTCCATATATAAGAGTGCCAGATTTCTGCCCAGATATAATCCGGATGACACACCCAGAAAGATTCCAAAAAGAACAATAAGGATAATTAATTGACTATAATGCCAGCCAATGGACCAGTTGCTGTAACCAAATGCTTTGAGTGAGGCAATAATTTCTCTTTGGCTGGCAATAATTCGAGCCACAACCATATTCAATAAAAAGATCGTAACCGACAGGAAAATTAACGAAAAGCTACTGCCCATAGCATCCAGTTGTTTAAATTCTTCAGATAAAAAATGATGTGAGACCTGAAGTTCTCTGTCATAAGCCCCCAGCCCGCCAAAGGGTTTTAATAAATCATCCAGTTGTTCAATAACCAGACGATAATCAGTATCCGGGGCCAGTTTTATACTCAGATCATTAAAGGCGCCGTTCATATCATAAGCCTTCTCAAGTGTCTCATGTTCCATCCAGATAACGCCATAGCGGGAAAAATCAGGAATAATTGATCCGGGTGCAATTTGATAGATAAATTCTGGTGACAGGGCAATACCGACTATATCTAATTGTTTCTCACGGCCATTAACAACAATCGAGAGTCGATCACCGGGATGTAAATCATGAGGCTGAGCAAAGGCTTCATTAATGAGCACTTCACTGCTATGGTTTTCACGGGATGAGACAGCCAAAGGCATACGCCCTTCGCGAAGATAAATGCGATTTAAAGATTCAGGGTTGCTAATGCTTTGCAGATCAAGAGAAACCAGCAGTCCCTGAATGGGTTCGTTGAATTTTTTCAGACTGATACGTGCCGGTGCAAGCACTCGCGGTGACACTTTGTTCACACCCGGTATTTGTTTTATGCGCTCAATTAATGTGTTCGGTGCACGTTTGAGAGATGCAAACAAATCAGCAAAGCCATATTCCTGATAATATTGCTCGCGAGTCTGCTGCAATGATTCTAATGTCGTATAGGACATGATAACGGTGGAAAGCCCACAGGCAATGACGATTGCGATGGCAAAAACCTGTCCGCGTATCAGCCATAGTTCACGAAACACTTTGCGATTCAGCGTATTCATTTATATTCCCGAAAAAGACTAAATCTTTTGGGTGTAGTTCTTTTGCTACGATATTCAAAAATAACAACTTTAGGCGAATTTATTCGCCTAATATTGTAGAACTGTCAGCGTCGTAACAAAGGAACTACACCCAAATCTTTTACTACCAATTAGCAACTATCAGTTACCAGGATAGGTCATGTGGTGATTTACGTGTTTTATTATGCACAATCTTGCTGATCCGACCATCATTTAAATAAATAACCCGATGGGCCATATCCGCAATTGAAGCATTATGGGTAATAACAGCTGTTGTGGTGCCTAATTGACGATTAACACGACTCAATGTTTCCAATACAGTGATACCCGTTTCAACATCCAGAGCTCCGGTCGGTTCATCACATAATAGTACCGAGGGATTTTTTGCAATAGCCCGGGCAATAGCCACACGCTGCTGCTCCCCACCTGATAATTGCGCTGGAAAATGATTCATTCGCTGCGTTAGCCCAACTAGTTCCAGGGCATATTCAGGTTTCATTGGATGTTGTGAAATTTCAGTCACCACAGAAATATTTTCCAGTGCAGTAAGACTGGGTATTAAATTATAGAATTGAAATACAAAACCAACATGATGTCGTCGATAATCCGTCAGTTCTTTTTCACTGGCATGACTCAGTTCAAGATCTTTATAAAAAACCTGACCTGTTGTGGGAATATCCAGGCCCCCGAGAATATTCAGCAAAGTGGATTTACCACTGCCTGAAAGACCTAAAATAACTGCAAACTCACCCGCATACAATTCAAGATCTATTCCTCGAAGTGCATGAACCTGTACTTCTCCCATTTGATAAGTTCGAGTAATATCCCTGGTTTGAAAAACCCGGTCATGAGAAAGGCTGGAAGAATGCTTATTAGTCATTAGTCAGATACAGTTTGCCTGAATTATAAAGATTAACTAAAAAGTCTTGTTCATGCTGTGAAGCATTTTGTTCTAATTCATTCAGGTCAAGTTTTCTATTATCACATAATAAACAGGCAAATTTTTCTGAAACCTTATAATCCTGACCATCTACAAATAACAGACAATTGCCCTTATCCTTATCTTTTGTAAAAGCAAACCGACTGGAAGGATAACGCAGCAAAGCAGCACCCTGCTCTATTAACAGCTGCTGCAACTGTGATAAATCCTCAACAGGCTGCTCGCATTGATGCAGATAATCTATCTTTGAATCACTGACATAACAGCCAAACCAGCGTGCTAATTCTGGATGTTTCGGATCAAGATATTGACTGAAAATATGCCGAATTTCTTCAATAGCTGCTGAGGAAATTTCATT
>DAOVUK010000196.1 GCA_030632625.1 Gammaproteobacteria bacterium | reverse complement strand
TTTAGAAATGAAGGTTTATCAACACGCCATAATCCTGAATTTACTATGATTGAGTTTTATCAGGCTTATGCAGATTATAATGATTTGATGGATCTTACAGAAGAAATGTTACGCGGTCTTGCCGAGGATGTTTTAGGCCAGGCTGTATTTCAATATCAGGGAATGGAAGTTGATTTCAGCAAGCCTTTTAGCCGCATGACAATTAAAGAATCTATCCTGCACTTTAACCCTGAACTCACAGAAGCACAGTTAGATGATATTGATGAGGCACGAAAGATTGCTGAATCTCTGGATATACCATTGAAAGACAGCTATGGCCTGGGTAAGGTACAGATTGAAATCTTTGAAAAAACAGTGGAATATCGTTTAATGGACCCCACATTTATTACTGCTTATCCAACCGAGGTTTCACCTTTAGCGCGGCGTAATAATGATGATCCTTTTGTGACTGATCGATTTGAGTTTTTTGTCGGTGGTCGTGAATTAGCCAATGGTTTTTCTGAATTAAATGATCCTGAAGATCAGGCTGAACGTTTCAAAAAACAGGTTGAAGAAAAGGATGCAGGGGATGACGAAGCCATGCATTTTGATGAAGATTATATCACTGCTCTGGAGCATGGTATGCCGCCAACAGCAGGTGAAGGGATCGGTATTGATCGTCTGGTGATGTTATTGACGGATGCCCCTTCGATTCGTGATGTGCTGTTATTTCCACATATGCGGGCATTGGACTAAATATAAATTATTATCAATTGATTGAATGATTTGGTAGAGACGTTGCATGCAACGTCTCTACGGTAGTGGAAAGTAATCACACGACCAATATTTAATTGAACAACTGCTGGGTGATTTCAATTTCTTCCATAACGATATCTTCAATTTCAACGACTTCAGATTCACCTGCTAAACCTAATTTGCAGAAAGACGGGATATTATTCCAGTCTAATTGAGCATCAGGGTGATCAGTACCGGCCAGGTTCTGTAATTTAGCGACAATAACAACATCGACATAATCAATTTTTTCACTGTCATAGCTGTAATTACTGTGCTCATTAGCCACTTTTGTCAGATCATCAGGAAAATTCCAGCTTTCCATAATAGAAGTTCCAACAGGGCCTGACAAGCGCTCAAGTAAAGATTTAAAAACCTCTTCGTCCTGCACCAGAGCCGGAATTTCTTCGGCTCGGGTTAAAATCGGCAAGGCACCAATGTTGTGAACTAATCCTGCCAGCATAGCCTGATCCGCTTTGAGTTTGGTGAAATGGTTTGCCATGGCTGAAGCGATTGATGCAACCTGGGTACTTTGTGTCCAGATTTCATCCATGTACTTTTTAGTGATGGGGTTAGTGGCCTTAAAAATTTTTTCCATGGCCATTGTGGTCACCATTGACTTAACCAGTGAATGACCCATGCGGAAGATCGCTTGTTCTACCGTGTCTGTTTTTTTAGAGCCTCTCAACAGTGGACTGTTAGCCACTTGAATCATTCGAGCTGAGATGACCGGATCCAGGACAATAACATCAGCAATTTGTTTGGCGCTGGCGTCTTCATTAGCAACTGCATCACGTACTTTCAAAGCAACTTCCGGCAATATAGGCAAAACTAACTTCTGTTTTTCCAAATCGTCGAGCAATGCAATATAAAACTTATCTTCAAGAACCTTATTACTCAAAGGAAATCCTCTATCTGTTTAGTGATGTGAATGTTTGTATATTTATAGCATATAATTCGCTCAATACAATAGAAACAGAATGAGTGCTGGTTGTTATTTGAGTATCAAGAGTCTGTTTCAAGAGAATAGGGCAATGCTTGAATAATAACCGGGAATTGCATCGCTTCATCAAGAAAAATATCATTATTTTCTATTGCTTCGCTGGTAATCACCGCTAATAGATCGATACCGCCCTTAAGTGACTTCTGGGCATCCACAATATTACCGGCACCCTGCCCACTTTTTGATGAAGTGGAATGCAGTAAGGCGCCAGGCAGTGGACACTCGTCTGTATCACAATGGGCTCGATACATTTTACGTTTTAATTTGCCAAGATACTGCATTCTGGCAACGACTTCCTGTCCGGTATAACAGCCTTTTTTGAAATTAATACCATTGAGTACTTGTAAATTCAGCATTTGCGGAATAAAGGATTCTTTGGAAGAGGCGAATACATTGGGTATTCCAGCCTGAATGTCCAGCAGTCTCCAGTGGCTGGTATTGATAAGTTGTGCTTTAGTCTGGAGTATTTCCCATAAAGCCTGAATTTTTTCAAGTGCACCAATGCACTCAAATCTCGGTGTGTTTCCTGACAGACGAATTAACAGAATGCCATTGTTTTCGGTCACCATATTGGTTTCAACAGGTATGCTAAAGCCATTTTCCTTGAGGTAATTAACTGCTTTATTGCCATAGACCCCCATTTTAACAATGCTGTCGCTGACGTCGAGAAGTTCAACCTTGCTCATCATAACAAACATTTTCAGACGTTTTAGGGTTTCTTCAAGTAAAGGCTTGGGTAGCTGCAGATAGAGTTTATCGCCCTGAGCAAATATTGACAGCAAAGTCCGTAAACGGCCCTTGGGTGTACAAAGCCCACTCAAATGAGAAAGAGAAGAGCTTATGGCATTAATATCATTGGTCAGCTGTCCCTGTAAAAAAGTTTTACTGTCATCGCCACTGACTTCTATAAGCCCCAGATAGGATAAATCGCTGAGAAACAGATCGCCTTGCAGCGATTTTACTGCTGAATCTTCTGCTGCTTCAGGATTTAATTTAAAGGTGACTTCCTGATCGGCATTGAAGACGGCACCATAGGGGCTAAGAAAACTGAACCAATTATTTGACATAAACTTGATCTACTCTAATTATGATATATGCTTTAATAATATGATGTCGCTCAGGTCAATAATCAAGATTGATTTATCTCAATTTGTCGTTTTTTAAGTTATTAGATTAAATAGAGCCTAAGGACCGTGGAAAAAATAAATGTCCCAGTATTTCTTGCCCTTATTTCCAAAGCTCTAAAGTGAAAGTCAATATTAAAAAATTGCTGCTGAAGAAGATCCTGTAATGACAGATACTCATTTACAAAATAAAAAAAGATTGCAATGGCAGTGCCGGCGGGGGATGCTGGAACTGGAATTGTTTTTGAATGACTTTCTTGAATATGATTATGAACAACTGCCGGTTAAAAAGAAAATGTTGTTTGTAGATTTATTAAATGTCATCGATCCGGTATTATTTGATTATCTTATGGGAATACAAGAGCCGGAAGAACATGGACTCAGGGATATTGTCCACACAATTAGAAAAGCTGCCCGCTTACGGGTTAACACTTGAATTAAAAGGTCCTGTTGTTATTAACGGAAGCTTGGGTTTAAGTTATATTTTAAGTTTAGTTTATTTGCTATTTTTTCTACTGCTATTGAGTGCTTTGTACTTATTGCCATTATCACCTTTATTTTCTACATCTTTGGGACAATTCTTCTGCCTTGCGGTAATTCTGGTCTGGTACTGCCGGCAATTGTTTAATAAGCACTTTCTTTTAAAGCATCCTTTTTCTATACAAAAACTGGTTTTTACTGAGTTGGGCTGGTGTTATGTTGAATTAAAAAATTCTCAGATTTTTAAAGCAGATATTTGCAGTGATACCATTCTTACTGAGCATCTGGTTATTCTTAACTTAACAGAACGTGCTCCGGAAGAGCTTTTTTTGAAAGATTACCCCGCCAGTCCATTTGCATCAACAATAAAAAATTTCAGATTATTTAACAAGCATTCAGTTTTGTTAACTGCCGACCGACTGGACAGTAACAAATTCAGAGAAATAAAACGTCATCTGCGCTTAATCAGTTTTTCTAAAAATTCTCATTTAAAATAAACGATCCAGCTTCTTATTGGTAGTTGTCTGGCACCAGAATAGTATCTTTAAGAAATTTCTGATCATCTTTATAGGGATAATCAAGAGTGTAATGAAGTCCCCGGCTTTCTTTTCGATGCATAGCGCTGTTAATGATTAATTCTGCGACGGTAGCCAGGTTTCTTAATTCAATTAAATCACTGTTAATCAGGTATTGTCGATAATAATCATCAATCTCACGCTGGAGTAATTTGATGCGTTGTCTGGCAAGTAATAAGCGTTTGTTTTTTCGCACGATGCCGACATAGTTCCACATAAAACGGCGTAATTCATCCCAGTTATGGGTGACCACCACACCTTCTTCAGAACCGGTGACCCGACTGTCATCCCATGGCGGCAATAACGGCTCACATTCATAGCAGGGAAGTTCCGCTTTAATTTTTTCTGCGGCGGCTTTACCAAAAACCAGGCACTCCAATAGGGAGTTGCTGGCCATGCGGTTGGCACCATGCAGACCTGTAAATGCAGTTTCTCCAATGGCATATAAATTTGAAATGTCAGTTTGTCCATCCAGATCGGTCATAATTCCGCCGCAGGTGTAGTGAGCAGCGGGTACGACCGGGATGGGCTCAGTGGTAATATCAATACCAAACGACAGACAACGTTTATAAATAGTCGGAAAATGATCTTTAATAAATTCAGGTGATTGATGGGTGATATCAAGGTAGACAAAATCTGAGCCGGTGCGCTTCATTTCATAGTCAATGGCCTGAGCAACAATATCCCTGGGGGCAAGTTCGCCACGCTTATCAAATTTGTGCATAAATGGCGTGCCGTCAGGCAGTTTGAGTTTAGCACCTTCACCACGCAGAGCTTCAGAAATTAAAAATGATTTTGCTTTGGGGTGATACAGGCAGGTTGGATGAAATTGATTAAATTCCATATTTGCAACCCGGCAACCTGCGCGCCAGGCCATGGCAATACCATCACCGGTCGAACTATCCGGGTTACTGGTATACAAATAAACTTTACTGGCACCGCCCGTTGCCAGAATAGTAAATTTAGCGGGAACCTCGGTGACCTGATTGTTATGAGTATTGAGCAGATAAATACCAATACACTGCTTTGACGTCTTAGATTTTGAATTGTCGGCTGATAAAATGAGATCAACTGCCATATGGTGTTCAAACAGTCTGATGTTCGGGCATTGTTTCACCTGTGTCAGTAAGCCGTCTGAAAGAGCTTTACCTGTTGCATCAGCTGCATGTATCACCCGGCGATGGCTATGGCCGCCTTCACGAGTCAGGTGGTAGTCATTACTATTATCTTCCCGGGAGAATTTGACGCCCTTATCTATCACCCATTGTATTGCCTCTTTGCTGTGTTCTATGGTGAATTTAACACTTTCTTTATGGCATAGACCGGCACCGGCATTGAGGGTATCTTCAATATGGAAATCAATGCTGTCATTATCCTCATCCAGAACGGCGGCAATACCACCTTGCGCATAGAGGGTAGATCCCTCATGGATTGGGCCTTTAGATATCAGTGCAATTGCAGGTTGGTCAGTTAATTGTGCTGAGTCCGGCATTGCTTCAGACAGCTCTTTATTTGCCAGCTCCAGTGCAACTGTTAATCCGGCAGCACCTGTGCCCACAATAATGACATCAAAACATTTAGTATTCATAATTTTCTTAAAAAAAATAATGTGTTTATATTATGCACAATATATGTGTTTTAACCTAATAATCCTGAAAAATCTAATAGTAAATTGACAATTACGTGGTGTTTTTTTATTTCATTTTTTGTCTGATGACAAATATCAATAAAACCACACTTTTACAATGAACTTTCTTTTAGTGTTTCTGTCTTAAATTTCAGGGAAGAGTCATTATTCATTTGTAGGGTTTTTTTTATTAAGGTAAAATCTGGAAAAGACCTTCGAATGAAAAAATGGGAAGCTGATGAGCGATAATGAATCGCAAAACAAAATTGATCTGGAGATAGTAAAAAGAGTACAACGGGGCGATAAAAGTGCATTTGATATTTTAGTCATAAAATATCAGCATAAACTGGCCAAGTTGGTTTTACCTTACGTTCATGATCAAGGCGATGTTTTGGATGTAGTGCAGGAATCGTTTATCAAGGCTTATAAAGCATTACCTCGATTCAGAGGTGAGAGTGCTTTTTATACCTGGCTTTATCGAATAGCGATTAATACCTCTAAAAATTATTTAACGGCGCAAAGCAGGCGACCACCACGTACTGATGTTGATGTCATCGATGCTGAATTTTACGATGGCGGCAGTGCGATGCATGATAATACAACACCTGAAGCAAATCTTGCGACACTACAGATTAAAGAGGCCATTAGCCGGGTTATTTCTGAGTTGCCGGAAGAATTAAAAACTGCCATAACGCTGCGTGAATATGAAGCAATGAGCTATGATGAAATAGCCGATATTATGGATTGTCCGGTGGGTACTGTGCGATCCAGAATTTTTAGAGCCAGGGAAGCCATTGATAATGAGCTTAAAGCATTGCTTTAATTCCTGGCTGCTTTGGTTTCCGGTGACTTTGGTTTTTGGAGCTCTGGTTTTTGGAGCTCTGGTTT
>DAOVUK010000181.1 GCA_030632625.1 Gammaproteobacteria bacterium | reverse complement strand
TAGAGAGTAATCATTACGGAGTGATAAAAAAATGAGCACCAATATATCATTAACGCCTGAACTTGAGCGATATGCTAAGAAGCAGGTGTCGAGCGGATTGTACAAGTCTGTGAGTGAATTTATGCGTGATGCGGTCAGAATACACCGTGAGCGTAATTTAGAAAACACACGTTACATTCAGGCTCTGGATGAAGAGTTGGCCGCCGCTTCGGCTGAAATTGACCGGGGTGATATTTCCCCCTTAAATATGCAAGACATCACCGAGCAAGCTTTTAAAGAATTTGATAGTGAGAATGACTAAAATAACGCGTCCGATTTATAAAACACCCACGGCTGAACGTAAGCTTATTGGAATTGCCAAATGGTCGGTAAAAAAATGGGGGAAGAAAACAGCCAGAGAATATATGGCCAACCTTGATAAAACAATTAATTCCGTGGCAGAAGGCCGCATGCCCTGTCAGGAAAATTCTGAATTTAGTACTCGGTATTCCTATTGCCTGTCCAAACGCCATTATATTTTCTTTGAATTTCAGGATGATAAAATTATCGTTGCCACAATTTTTCATACGGCTATGCATATTAAAGAGCGTTTGCAGGATGAAAATCTCTCAATACGCCGTGAAATAGATCATATTTGAGACTATTTCAAAACCCATTTTAACTCTTATACACTTTCATTTAATTGAGGAGAAAGGGGACGATCATCGAAGGTGTGTTTATAAAAGATTCCGACAGTCAGATAATATTTCATAAGCTATCCACTCTTACCGAAGAAGATATTCAGGCTGTTCAGGAGCGTGTTCTTCTGCGAGTACTCAAAAGTTTCAAGCGTAGTGGCCTGCTTGAGGATCATGATGTTAAATGATATAAGGAATTCTGACGGCAGGATCTGATTCTGAAAAATCTTTAGTGTTTCTAGTGATCAGCAATCTATCATGAACTATTGCTGTTGCATGTATTATTGCATCTGGCAGTTTAATTTTATTGTTTTTCCTTATTTCAACTGCTTTAATGCTAATCGGTTGATCCAGGATGATAGTGGTAAAAGTTTGAGATAGCCATTGTTCAATCGGTATATCAGGATTTTTATCACCACCAACCATTACTTCCATCCATGTAATTGTACTGATTGCTTTATCTTTAAATAAGTCAATTTCATCTTTAGCCGATTGAATGCCATTAAGGTAATCAATTAGAATGCAAGTATCAAATAAAGCCTTCACCATTCATCCCTAAGTTGTTTTTGATAACTTAGTCCATCATCTCCTGTTTTTTTCCATGCTCCAAAGACATCAACTTGTGATTGTTTGTTACTTGTAACAAACAAGTCAATCGCTCTACGAATCGCTTCAGCCCTGGAAATACTGAATTTATCACATAATTCAGATAATGAATTTATTTGACGATCGGGTATATCAATTAATGTTTTCATAATATCACTACTTTCCATATAAGATATCTATATAGTATATCACTACAATAGATTTATACAACTTTATATCAACTTATGAACTATACTCAACAGGCTAATGTTTTTTCTCGAATGGTCGACTAAAAAAGATAAGCAAGAAAAAATAGTGTGATTGAGGATATTAATGAAGAACAAAATTCAACCAACGCAAAAAGAAATTATTATGCGGGATAATGATTTCATTGTTTCGAAAACAGATTTACAAGGTCGGATAATCTATGCAAATAAAATTTTTGTTGAATTTTCCGGTTATAGCCAAAAGGAAATTTTAAATAAACAGCATAATATTGTGCGTCACCCGGAAATGCCAAGAGCGGTGTTTCATTTGTTGTGGGAGGCGATTAAGTCCGGAAATGAATTCAATGGCTATGTAAAAAATATGTCAAAAGACGGCAGCTTTTACTGGGTCTTCGCTAATGTGACGCCAAGCTACAATAATAATAACAATAATATCGGTTTTTATTCGGTGAGGCGTAAAGCCTCTCAACAAGCATTGAATGTCATTATTCCTCTTTATAAGGAAATGCTCGCAACTGAAAAAAATGCCGGTGCGAAAGATGCCATTGAGGCATCAATGACTATTTTATTAGATAAATTTGTACCATCAGGAGTCGACTATGACCAATTTGCTCTCTCACTTTAGTGCATTGAGCCTGATGAGGCTTATTGCTGTGCTGCTTATGATTACTCCGGTTTATGCAATGATTCGCTATGGGATTGATGCTGTTTTTATTATTGTGCTGGTTGTTGCCTGCATCTCACTTTTTCTACAATACAGGCAATATCATTATACTCGGGATGTGGAAGCTGCCATTTTAAGAGTGACAAAGAATATGACAGAAGGGAATCTGGAGGATCGTATTTTTCCAATTGATTATTCTAACAATGCCTCAGTTAATATTATTGCTGAGTCTATCAATGATACTCTAGATCAAATGGAAACGCTTCTCAGAGAAGTTGATACCGTTTTTGGTTATATCTGGAAAGGAAAATTTTATAGAAGCACTTTGCCGGTAGGACTGCATGGTGCTTTACAAAAATCACTCATCAATATTGATAATACCGTAACAGAAATGGAAAATAGTTTCTGGCAGAAACAAAAGGATGAAATGTTATTTGAACTGGATTCTATGAGAAATCTCAACCTGCTGGACAATTTGAAGAAAAACCAGGCTGATCTGCAAGTTATTGCAACTGAAATGTCAGGCGTTGAATCCTCAGCTTCGGAATCTGCTCAAACTGCACAGGCAAGTGAACAGACAGTAAAAAAAGTATTAAATAATATCAGTCAACTGATTACTTCTATACAAACTATGCGTGGTTCAACACAAATTCTGAACCAGGCCAGTAATGAAATTACTGAAGTAACCAGTTTTATTGCAGGAGTGGCAGATAAGACCAATTTACTGGCGTTAAATGCAGCCATTGAAGCAGCCAGAGCTGGCGAAGCCGGTCGAGGTTTTGCGGTGGTTGCAGATGAAGTGAGAAATCTGGCAGTTGATACCAAGGAGGCAACTGATAACATCTCCCGTATTATTAAACAACTGGTTGATTCCAGTACCACTATTTTTAATGATACAGAAAAAATGAATGAACTTTCTGATGAATCGTATCAGGTGATTAATGAGTTTGAACATAAATTTGCGCACTTTTCCGAAATTTCACAAAGTACTCTGGGGGTTGTCAGTCATGCCAAACTGGTGAGTTTTGCTGCATTAGCTAAACTTGATCATGTTGTTTATGTACAAAAAGCCTATCGAACACTAGAATCAGGCCGCAAGTCTCAGGAAGCACGGGATGTTGAAGTCAATGAGCAGAATTGTCGCTTTGGCAAGTGGCTGCTTGATGATACCGGTGGTGCTCAATATAATCATCTGCCTGCTTATCAGCAATTACAGGAGCCCCATAATGGGGTGCATCATAATGTTCACCAAATTCTGGATATTGTGCAGCAGAATGAATGGCAGAAAAACAGGCAGTTACAGAAACAAATAATGGAATACTTTAAATTAACCGAAGCAAGCAGTGCAGAGGTTGTGGCTTTGATCGATGAACTTGTTATGCAGAAAAAACAGTTTGAATCGACATCAGAGAAACAGGGCGCAGTTAATTTGTTTTGATTTGTCGATTGGGATATAAGCCAATCGACTTTTTTTACATGGGGTAAATGGATTTGCTCTTTGTAAACCTGCAATGTTGGAAAGCTGCAATTTCATATCGAAGAAACATTCAACATTCAGCCACATAAAAATGGCAGAAATTCGACCCATAACTGCTATTTTGTAAGTAAAATATATTTTTGAATAATTTCTAAAAAGCTGTCATTTATAATAAAATTATAATTCTATTTTTTGGTACAAACTGGAAGTTAAATGACGTAAGGCTTCCCCCTTTACCAAAAGTAGGCGCCCTGAGGCGAAAAAGGGGGAAGCTCTATGTCATTTTATTTTCTCTTTTTGCAAAAAATTCAAAGCTGACTTGATCAATCCGCTTCAATTAAATGGTCATTATCCAGTCGGGCATCAGTGATCTGCTCGTATGATTTCTTACCTGGATCAATGGTATAATCCATACCTCCCAGACGAACCATATCACCACCGGATTGCAGATAAGGATCAGGATCGAACAGATTATCAGTAACACCTATGTGCGGCGTAAAACAACCTCTGGTCTGAGAGTTTTTTTGAATTGTAATGGTGTTTTTATAGTATAATTTGTCTTTTTTAATATTATACTATTTTATTTTATATAAACAGTGAAAATATTAAGTTATTTGTGACTAAATCACACCTGTTAACTTACAAGTTTTGTTGTTTTGTGTTAACTATTTGAAATGTTCATGTCCCATGAGTCTCTGTAGGAGTGCTTGCAGGATTAATTAACCCGACTATAGGCATAGGTTTCCATGCGTCTGCCAGGGCGTAGAGACTTTTTCAATGTAATTCTATCTTTACTTAAGTTGTTTTTATGATAAACAAATCCTTTTTTTATACTATTATCCTATTTTTTTCAACTCTGATGGCTACTTTCATGTCTGCTCAGGCGCTTGCAGATATTGTCAAACCGGCTTTAGTCGAAATTAGTGTAAAAACGGATGGTACCTACCAGATAGAAATTCGTGCCAGTATTGAGGCACTTCTGACGGGCATTAATGCCCGTTACAAAAATACCAAAGACTCACCCAATGCACAGGCTTATGATGATTTGCGTGTATTAGCACCAGAACAGCTGCGTCAGGCTTTTCGCCCCTTTGAAAAAGAATTTTTACAGCAAGTTAAGCTTGTTATTGACGGGCAGCAGGCTGAGCCGCATATTAGCAAAGTCACTATTCCAGAGCCTGGCTATGTCAAAGTGCCGAGGATCAGTCTGATTATTGTGACTGGGGAGATTGCCACTTCGGCACAATCATTGTCCTGGTACTATCCTGCCCGGTTTGGCGATAATGCTGTTCGTGTTCGACAGGTGGATGAGGTCAATGAAAAATGGCACTGGTCGTCCTGGCAATGGCTGAAAAATGATGAAATCAGCCAGCCATTCTCTTTGACAGAAGTTTTTACTCAGCAGACAACGTTCGAAGTGGTGTCAACTTATATTGTTTCCGGTTTTGAGCATATTTTGCCCAAAGGTCTGGATCATATCCTTTTTATTCTGGGGATATTTCTTCTCAGCAGCCGCATAAGGCCATTATTATGGCAAGTGACTATGTTTACTATTGCCCATACCATTACTCTTGGTCTTTCTATGAATGGCTTTATTGATCTGCCGGCTAATATCGTTGAACCATTAATTGCCCTGTCTATTGCCTTCATCGCTATAGAAAATATTTTAACGCCCAGACTGCATAAAAGTCGTCTATTCATTGTTTTTATCTTTGGTTTATTACATGGAATGGGATTTGCGAGTGTTTTATCAGACTTTGGTATGCCGGAAAATGACTTTGCAACCGCCTTAATCAGTTTTAATGTAGGGGTTGAAATTGCTCAGGTGGCCATTATTCTGCTTGCTTATTTACTGCTTGCCTGCTGGTTTCGTCAGCAACTGGCGAATGAGCAGCAATATCGGCGGATTGTGGTGATTCCAGGATCATTATTTATTGCCATAATTGGCCTCTATTGGACTTATGATAGAATCGTGCTCTGATTGACTTTGACCGCCTGTTTTTCTCTTATTCGCGACCTGCTTTTCTAGCAATTAAAGTTAATAATATGCTAAAATTCCAGCCGTTCTGGTTTACCTCGATTGAGGCGTCAGTTAATCGCAGAACATGGGCAATAAATAGACTGAGTTAACATGGACAATGAAGCATTAAAAAAAGAATTGGCGTCTATTCGAATTGCAGCGATGAATATCCTTGTTGGCCGGGAACATAGTATTGATGAGTTGCGGCAAAAGCTGAAGCGAAAACTAAAAAAACGTCATGCTTTGGGTGATGATAGTGATGCCTCTGTTGAAAGTAAACGATTAGAATTGCTTATCGAAACAGTACTTGAGCAATTAATTGACGACAGGCTTCTGGATGAAAGTCGATTTACCGAATGTTTTATTCGTTCCCGAATCAATAAAGGTTCCGGTCCGGTAAAGATTCGTCATGAATTAATGAATCGCGGAATTTCCAGTGAATTAACCGATGACTATCTGGATAATTCTTATGAGTTCTGGCAGGCGCATATAAAAGCTGTACGTAATAAACGCTTTGGCAAGCAATACCCAAAAGATTATAAAGAACAAAGCAGACAGTCCCGCTTTTTATATCAGCGCGGCTTTAGCGGTGAGTTAATTCAAAGATTGTTTAATGAATAGTGACTATTAATTATTTATACAAGTTAAAAGTAAAGAGAATAAGTTTCATATGGTAAAAGGTTCAATTAAAACAAGTGCACAACTGCGTAGTGCATTTCTTGAGTACTTTGAAGAACACGAGCACAAACGTGTTTCAAGTAGTCCATTAGTCCCGGGAAATGATCCGACTTTGCTTTTTACTAATGCCGGTATGGTGCAGTTTAAAGATGTTTTTCTGGGACAAGATAAACGCAATTACAAACGTGCCACCAGCAGTCAGCGTTGTGTCCGCGCCGGCGGCAAGCACAATGACCTGGAAAATGTAGGTTATACCGCAAGACACCATACCTTTTTTGAAATGTTGGGTAATTTCAGTTTTGGTGATTACTTTAAACGTGAAGCAATTCAGTATGCCTGGGAATTTTTAACCAAGGTAGTTGGCTTGCCGGAAGAACGCTTGTGGGTGACTGTCTTTGAAGAAGATGATGAAGCGACCGACATCTGGCTTAATGAAATCAAAG
>DAOVUK010000319.1 GCA_030632625.1 Gammaproteobacteria bacterium | reverse complement strand
CTTTCTTATTGTAAAATGAGTTATCAGACAAGGTGCTCTGCGTCGCTAATTGAATGACAAAACATGCGCCTTGCGGCACATTTTTATAACTCAATTTTCCACCATGCAAAATGGCTAATTGTTGAGAAATAGTCAAACCAATACCGGTACCTGAAACCCCTTCTGTTAATTTTGAACTGCTGCGATAAAAAGGATTGAAAATTTTCTGTTGTTCATTACTTGCTATTCCAGGACCATAATCTCTGATTTCAATGGTCATGTTATCTGCCGATTGATCGCTCACAATATCAACTTTTCCACCTTGTGAAGCGTATTTATCAATATTGCTTAATAAATTATTAAGTATTTGTTCCAGTAACTGTGCATCAAAAAACACCGCTTTTTGTGCATTTTTAATAAATTGTATGGTTAATTTTTTTTGTTCAAAAATGGGTGCAAAACTGAGTAATACATTATCAATACAATCATCAATAACACCTTTTGTTTTATTCACCTTAAATGATTGCTTCTGCACTTTTGAAAAGCTCAGAACATTTTCAATCAAGCGAGACAGACGCAGGCTTTCATTAATAATAACAGCAAGAAAATGTTGGGATTTACTTTTTGTCTCAGCAAATTCCTTTGCTTCCTGAGCTCGTGAATCTTCCTGTAAATCGATTGATTCAATTTTACTTTCCAGTAATTCTGCATACATCCGAATATTAGTCAAAGGGGTTTTTAGCTCATGTGATACCTGGCTGACAAAATTAACCCGTTGTTGTGCCTGTCTGAGTTCGCGATGGTATTCACGATAGATAATAAACAATATCACCAGCATCAAAAATGAGGCTAACAAGGCAATAATAACTAATGACCATTTTTTCTGGAAACCCTCTGGTGATAATTTTTTTGCATACCAGCTGAGCTTCCAGCTGCTCAAAGGATAGGACAGCATTATATCTATTGAACGGTTATCATTAACCGGGTAATTCCCCCATTGATAAATCAGTTCATTATTTGCATCCATTAATTGTATTGTCGTATCCTGTAATGAATGATTATCAGACTCTGATGCGGGTTTTCCTTCAGGTAAGAGTGCAATCAGTTCAGATAATATCCGAATTCTATCCAGCGATAAGAGATAGAGTCTTTGCTGTGCATCTTTAAACCAGAACAAGTGATGTAAATTCCGCTCCTGATACCAGGCAATCCAGCCATGCATTTGTACTGCTGTTTCAGCCTGATAGCGGCGGGCATAATTTTTCGATGATATTTGTTTGCTGACTGCGGTAAAACGATTCTGACTACCCTGCTCTTGTTTTGCCTGAATATTATCACCTTCAGTTTCATTTCGGGCATTGAACAGTGAGCGATCATTGATGATGACCTGAATAGTAGAAAGAAATAGCTGTTCTCTTTCAGATAAGGTTTGTGTTAAGGAGGGATAGATGGTTTTTTGATCTTTATCAGCAATATAAACATTAAGAATATAAGGTGAATATTTTAAAAACTGACGAATTTTATTGCTATAGTTTTCTGTATTTAAACGTTCTGTACTTCTTAAAGGCTCCTTGTTTTCTGAAGGCTCTAATGCCTGCCTGTCAGCAATCAAAGAACTTTCAAGCTGCTGAAAATAATGAACGACTTTTTCATCGATAAGTTTCAGTTGAGAATGTGCCAGCTTTTGATACTGCTGCTGTGTTGCCAGCAGCTCATTGGACTGGGCTCTATAGGCAAACCAGATCAGCAAACAGATTGGTATCAATATAAACAAAAGAAAAAGTAGTCGATTTTTCATTATTAACCAGTTTTTACCAGAAGCTTTAATTGCTGCTTCTGGTAATTACATTTTTTAAATCACTAATAACTCTGCTGTACAGAGCGTTTGTATTGCTTTTCTCTTAATGCTTTACGATTTCTTAACCAGTTTCTGGAATCATCCAGTTCCTGAGCATCCTTTCTGGCTTCCATTTCCTGACTCTTCAGTTTGACTGAAGAAATCTTACCGGCATTAGATTGAAGATAATCAGCACTGTTAATCAGTACTTGTCGAGCACCACTGATATCACCTTTATCACGGAGTTCCACCGCTTTTTTACTGTATTCATTGGCTACCTGCTCAACTGACGATTCATAAACTTCAGTATCAATCGATTCTTCAACCGCTTTTTCTGAAGTGCTGAAATTCACTGAAACTGAGTCCTTGAGTTTATAGCGTGAATGCGTGTAAAGGTTATTATAGTCTATTTTCACTGAGGCAATGACTGTCTCCGTATCGGCTTTGTGCTCAGGCACTTCAACTTCCAGAAGAACAAACTTTTCCTGTCCGCTATAAAGCTGGTTCATTCGAATAGAGACCTTATTACCGATGATATCACCCGTGCGCCCAAGCACACGGATGGGGCGGATATTTTCACCGCACTCAATAATAATATTCACATCCTGGGCAACCACCGATAATACATCACCAAATTCGTATTGAAATATTTTCACCAGATCAGACGGCTTTTCAACGAAGGCGTGGTTGCCGTCACTGAAACCCGCCAGTTGAGTCATCAGGTCTTCATTATATCCCAGACCAAGACCGATGGTGGTGACACTAATGCCCTCTTTAGAGAGTGATGCACCTAATTGGCCCAGTTCAGAAGGCGATTTTGGCCCGACATTGGCCAGACCGTCAGAAAGCAGGATGACACGATTAACCTGATTAACGGAGAGAAACTTACGCAGTTCTGCCGCGCCTTTACTGACACCGGCAAATAAGGCAGTATTACCATCAGCCCGAATAGATTGAATTAAGCGATTGATACGTGCTTTATCTGTTACTTTAGTTGACGGCACAATAATATTAACCTGAGAGTCATAAGTAACCACAGAAACAATATCATCTTTATTCAGTTTACTGATGGCATGAATAGCCGCCTGGCGGGCATAATCAATTTTTTGCCCGCCCATAGAACCTGATTTATCCAGAACAATGGCAATATTTGCCGGAATCCTTGCCTGCTGTTCATCGACATCAAAGCCTGTCAGTGACACTTTTAGAAAGGCCGTCTGCCGTTTATCGGCCGTCATAACTGCGGTGGCCATATTGGTCGATAATTTTACTTCAGTCATGCCTGCTGATACTGTTGTCTGCAGCAGACTAAACAGCATGGTGAGACTGATAAGTAAAAGAGGATTAAGCAGAAGCTTTTTCTTATAGGTTAAAGTATTGTGTATTTGAGTTTTCATGATTTTTGCCTTTTTTAGTATTCTTAAGTCATACTGTAATGAATAATTGATGACAAAAAGTCAGATAAATTTAAAAGAATGTAAAAAAATTGTAAAAAAATTACCTCTTATGAAATAATAATCCAAATCGCCATAAAAAAGTCATCATCTACAGACACTATTAAATGTTTAACTAAAATATGCGCCTTATGTTTAGCAATTCCATCACTGAAAATCACCCCGTTTTCAGACATATGAGATGTAATGGTCATGGGTTGTTTATTCAGATATTTTGCGGTATTCGCTACCAGTCCATGGCAGTAAAATACAGAACAGGGTGCCGGATAACATAGAGACGGATCCTGCTGTTATACAGGCAATACTTGAGGAACGTAAATCATTATTAAAGGATGATACCCGGGCTAATACCTTATTAATTATTGCAGGGCATAGTTAGAAAAACTACGCACCAACTATTAAAAAACTACTCAAAACTACATCAGGACTATGATTTTTAGCCCATGTATGAATTTGTGTAGAATTATTTTAATACGTAATTAACTTACAATAACTTTAATGATATTAGAAACTTACCGGGATAACCACACATAACAAACACTTTAAATTCGTGTCTATGCGAGTTATCATGCGCTATAATTTATTGTCACATTAAATTTCTATAAAATGATGGCGGGTAAATTGATGTTAAGCAGAATTTCTCGACCTCTTTTTGTTCACCGGGCAGACCACACAGCCTGCCCGGCAATCATTTTACTCCCCCATTCTATTCAGCTCAACTCTGCGATTCTGAGCACGGCCTGCAGGCGTGTCATTGGTCACTTTTGGCTGAGATTCTCCATAACCTTTTGCTGAAAGGACAGAGGCTGATACACCTTTGCTAATTAGGTACTTTTGCACAGACTCTGAGCGTGACTGAGATAACTGCAGATTCAATAAATCATCTCCCATTGAATCAGTATGTCCAGCTACTTCCAGTTTGATCATAGTGTTCTGTTTTAAGGTATTAGCCACCTTATCCAATATACTTTTGGAATCAGTAGTCAATTTCGCAGACGCGGTATGAAAATTAACGCCTTTTAAGACAATAGGTTCGGATTTTATACAGCCAGTGTAATCAACTTCAGCATTAGCTTCAGTATCAGGGCATAAATCAGCCTTATTCAAAACACCATCATTATCGCTATCAAGTTCACAACCCTTGTCATTCACTTTAGCTCCGGCAGGCGTGTCAGGACATTGATCTGTACTATCAACAACACCATCATTGTCACTATCGAGTTCACAACCCTTGTCATTCACTTTAGCTCCGGCAGGCGTATCAGGACATTGATCCGTACTATCAACGACACCATCATTGTCACTATCGAGTTCACAACCCTT
>DAOVUK010000100.1 GCA_030632625.1 Gammaproteobacteria bacterium | reverse complement strand
GCCGGATGACAGAACTCCGGATTCGACATCGGGTTCTGTTAATATTTCATTCAATGCACATATGCGTTTGCGAGCCTATCAGGATCAAAAAAATCAGTCGATATCGGAACTCAGTATAGTAAAACAGGGTGTGATGACTGGGTTAAATTCGCCAATTGATGTTTTGTCTGATAGCATATCAAAGCCAAATATAAATAATATGGATTTTGATGGCCCGCTTAGCATAAATAGCGGCAAGATAAACGATGAGACAACAAAAAATAATTACTCTGATTTATTGATTCATCCCGAAGCAGGTAATTTTTCTGAACGTATTTCGGGTATGTTATCGGAAGTTCATAATAATATTGTCCAGGCTTCTGAGCCGGGCTATCGTTATCTGGTGAATATGCTGGATAATTATCGGACGACAGTAGAAGATCCGCAGCAGTTACAGGAAATTATGCGTAAAGAAGAATTTTATCTCAGTCGCAGAAAGCCTTTCATGGATAGTGCTGATTTTCAAAGTTATAGTCAGGTTCTAAATCAGTTTTCAAATATTGTTGAGCGTCAGCAGTACGCCTGATCCAGATAAACTGGATTTTGAATTGTTCTACAGTGCTAATTCTAAAGTGCTGTTAAAAGTGTTAAATTCAGTCAAATCTATTTTTCTGTGACAGTTTTCCAATTCAGCTCTTTTCCTTAACGGCACTATTCACGCACATCCATGTGCTTCATAGTGTAAAGTCGTCCCTGACCAGCTCTTTTCCTTAATAAAGAAGCCTGCATTGCAGGCTTTTTTTGTCTGGCTTGAAAAAACAAGTCTGCAGCCATATATTTACAAGCATTAATAGAATATAAGTAATTGAACATAAGAAATAGGTGATATACTATATGAGCCTTCAGAATGTAATTGAAGAAAAGTTAAATCAGGCTTTTTCTCCGCAGTATTTGCTGGTTGAAAATGAAAGTCATATGCATAATGTGCCTGCCGGTTCAGAAATGCATTTTAAAGTTCAGATTGTCTCTGATGATTTTAATGAGCAAATGCTGCTGAAACGTCACAGAGCAGTCAACAAAGTGCTTGAGGAAGAACTTGCGGGTCCAATCCATGCTTTGTCTATTCATACTTTTACCAAAGATGAATGGCAGCAGCGTAATGGTCAGGTAGCCAAATCACCTCCCTGTCAGGGTGGCGGTAAATAACTTTCTTGAATAACTTTCTTGAATAACTCTCTTGAATAAAAGTCTTAAGCAAAACTCTTACATAAAAACTTAAAAAATCTCTTGTATAAAAGAGAAGGAACTATTATGGCGACTATTGATGTCACAGCAGAAAATTTTAATGATGTAATTAATAAAAATGAATTTGTTATTGTCGATTTCTGGGCAACATGGTGTGGTCCCTGTAAGGGCTTTGCTCCGGTTTATGAAGAACTCTCTGAAAAATATCCTGATATTGTTTTTGCCAAGGTTAATACTGAAGATGAACAGCAATTAGCCGGTGAATTTCAAATTCGCTCAATTCCTACGCTGATGATTTTTCGTGAGCAGGTTATTCTGTTTTCTCAACCGGGTGCCTTACAGGGTTCACAATTAGAACAGGTCATTGAACAGGCTCAGGGACTGGATATGGAAGATGTTAAAAAAGACATTGAAAAACAGCAGGCAGAGGAAGAAACTAAACAGTAGTTTATACAATAGGGCGAACCTGTAACAGGGCAGACACATAGGTCTGCCCCTACGTGTATGCTCTGTCTGTCTGAGGAATTTTAAATGAAATTTCATGCCGAAGAATTCAAGCATGAGCAAACTGAAAAAATTGGTATTCTTCTGGTCAATCTAGGTTCACCGGAGTCACCCGATGCACGTTCTATCAGGCGTTTTTTAAAAGAATTTTTATCTGATCAGCGTGTTATAGAAATCCCCCAATTTGTTTGGCAAATCATTCTCAATTTGGTCATTTTGCCTTTTCGTCCACGTAAGCTGGTACCTTTGTATCAGTCAATCTGGACACCTGAAGGCTCTCCGCTGGTAGCAATTGCTGAAAAACAAAAAAATAAATTAGCGGCCTTCTTTGCAGAAAAGAGTGTAGAAAAGAGTGCGGAAAAGAGTGTAGAAAAGAGTGTAGAAAAGAGTGCAGAAAAGACTTTAGAAAAAAGTCTGGCAATAAAAGGTACGGATTTAAGTTTTGCACTGGCTATGCGCTATGGTAAGCCAGATATCAGCTCAGCACTGCGTCAACTGGCCGCTGATAATGCTCATAAAGTCTTAGTTTTTCCAACCTATGCCCAATATTCAGGCACCACCACAGCCTCTATTTTTGATGCCGTGAGTTTAGAATTACAACACTGGCGCTGGATACCGGAATTACGTTTCATCAATAACTATCATGATCAGAAGGAGCATATCCAGGCCCTGTCTGATTCAGTACAGACTTATTGGCAGTCTCATAAAAAAGGCCAAAAATTAATCATGTCCTTTCATGGCTTGCCTCAACGCAACCTTTTAAAAGGTGATCCCTATTATTGCCAGTGCCACAAAACAGCTCGATTGCTGGCAGAGAAGTTAGAACTGGATGAAACACAGTGGCTGATTACTTTCCAATCCCGTTTTGGTAAAGCTGAATGGTTAAAACCTTATACCAGCAAGACATTGCAGCAGCTGGCACAGCAGGGTATTAATTCAGTTGATGTTATCTGCCCGGGATTTGCCATCGATTGTCTGGAAACATTAGAAGAAATTGCCGTGGAAAATCGGGATGTCTTTCTTAATGCCGGTGGTCAGGACTATCACTATATCCCTGCACTCAATGACTCAGCAGTCAATATTGCAGCAATGGCTCATTTGATTGAACAGCATATTCAGGGCTGGCAGGTGGTATCAGATTCGAAAGAACTGGCGAGTAGGAAAAGCAGAAAAGACAGGTTGTAGGTTGATATGTTTTTAGGTTAATAAGTTTGTATGTCAAAGAAGGCATTTTTTAACATACAAACTTATTTGTACTAGCTCAAACTCAATCTGACAGATTTATAATCAAAGCTCAATCTAACTTGACAAAGCAAAGTAGCTGCTTCGTGGTGTAAGCAGACCTTCGGTAAAATGCAGGATTTGACCTTAAGCGGAAATCTCAGAAAATAATTGTTTAACATCTGAAATCCATAAAGCAGCAATTCGATAATTAATAAATTTTGAAGATTTTGTTTTATTAGCCTATAAATGTAATAATTATTATTAGTATTTTATTTGTATTCATGTAGAGAATATTCTTATATTTGCATAAAGAAATATCAAAAATAAATGATGAGCCTGAGAAATAGCACTAATTTTAAAATGACGGTACTTCTTCTTATTGTAGGACTTGTACCGCTTTTTATTGTCTTTGCTATAGCAAGCCATCAGGCTGAAAAAACTATAGTAGACCAAGCTTAAACCATTAATGTATTATTTAAAATTATCTGTCCAAAATTGTAAAAAAAATAATACTATTAATTTTGTTACAGACAATACTGGTAATACCATTTTAAAATGGACATTGCTTGCTCATACACAAAAAAACAGGGAAATATTACAACTCATTACACTGTCTTGCTGCGGTCATTTTTCTATACCTGATATTAACTATGATATCAGCAAACTGTTCCGAGATAAAAAGGAGGATCTTACTGCTGCTTATACTATGAGTTTACATAAAAGTGATTCATCTGTTCTTGATTGTGGTTCCAATACTTTAACCTTTAACTACAAAAAGGGAAAAGTAAGCCTTAGTGAAAATGTTCTGCATCCAGCATTGTCAGGTAAAGAAAAAAGTTTTAAACGTACTATTGACGGGCAAAACCGGACAATTTTTTCTTTGGCCTATGGGTCATCATTACAATACCATACAGGCAGTGATGATTTTACCTTTAGTGATCCGGATTTTAGAGTCCATCGTTATAATAGCCTGTTTAATAAGACGGCTAAAATTACTGATCCTGTCGCATTTTTAGAACGTCTGCATTACAAGGGCATTCGCTGTGGTCGTTATCCCGCAAAACAAACACTCAATAGTTTTTCTATTTTACTGGCAAAACATCTTGCTATTGATACCTCACAATGGCAGCAAAAAAAAGTCAACTTTCAAGAACTCTGGGATAAATTAACATTGGGGCAGCAGCGCTCATTGCTGCCTATTCTGGATATTAGTCGTCACATTATTGATGCATTTCCCAAATCTGGTACACCACTACAGGAGCCTGGTGTTGTTGTATTTGAATTAGCAAACAGGCATTGTATCAACGGCAATTTAAACAATACCGGGAATAAATACACTTTTATCTCCTGGATACAATTAATGGATGCATTATTTCCTGAGATACAATTTATAATAACTTTAGAGGAATCATTTATTGCATCATTTCCCGATAAGGTAAAACAAAAAACACTATCTTTAGCCAAATTAATAAAAAAACCAATAAACAATAAAAGCAAAAAAACAGCACATCTTGCACCAGGAACTATCCAGTTAATACATATTGATGGTCGCTTGCCCAATCTGGCATTAATGAAACTCAGTTCTTACTACAAATCACAGGGATATAAAATAAAACTCAGCAAGGGCTTAGAAAAATATACTGGAGCAGAGGCTGTTTTTGGCAGCAGCATATTTTCTTTTCCTAACTCTGACAGGAAGTTAAAAAATTTAAAAAATTTCTATGGTGATTCATTGACTCTGGGAGGCTCGGGAATTGACTTAAAATTAAGGCTTGACGATACCATTGAAAAGGGTGACATTGATTATGAACTATATCCTGAACTTGAAGACAGGGCCTTAGGCTTTGTTACCAGGGGTTGTCCCTATCGTTGCCCGTTTTGTCTGGTTCCCGAAAAGGAAGGCAATGTTCGACAAGTGTGTGATTTTGAGCAGCTGCTTAAAGGGCGCAGCAAATTAATTCTTCTGGATGATAATATTCTGGCTCATCCAAAAAAAGGAGAACTTCTCGAAGAAATGGCACGACGTAACTTAGCCGTTAATTTTACTCAAACATTGGATATCAGATTATTAAACAAGGAACTGGTTTCTATTTTAAAGAGAATTTATTATTCTAATACTATTTTTTCCAGAAAAGTCATCCATTTTAGCCTCAACAATCTTTCAGGACTGAGTAAAATAGAAAAAAACTACCGCTTATTTGATTTTATCCCTAAGGATAATATCGAATTTGTCTGTATGTATGGTTATGATACAACATTGCGCGATGATGTTGAGCGCTTTCGCTTTATCCGTTCATTACCCGGTGCTTATGTTTTTGTACAGGAATATAAACCCATACTTAATGCACCGCCAAAACCCAAAGTTGATTTTTTTGACACTGATACCGATCAGCTGATCAAGCAATTAATCAGCATAGAATTTAGACAAAACATGAAAAGTATGGAGAAATATTATCGTTGGCTGAGTGAACAATATATTCTTAAATTTGGTAAAATCCATGTACAGCTGGTCGATACAATTTTTCGTTATAACAGGCGTGATCAAAAAGGCCGCTATATTGCAACTCTCGGTGGAATGATTACATGATATGAATAATACACCCATTATAATTAATCTCTCAGCATCAATAGAAAAAGAGTTACAAAAAATGGCCGGAAGTACTACTCATACTATCTGGCAAATAAAAAGAGCAAAGCTTATTCTGGCTGCGGATAAAGGCAAAACAATCAAGCAACTGGTCACTCTGCTACGAGTACCACCGGACTCAGTCAAAAAATGTTTAGCATCATTTGCAGACAAAGGGCTTGCCTACTTAAATACGCCCGTACGAAAATCTACTCTACGTGAAAAAAAAGTCGAGTCTCTGCTGGCTTTTTTAAATAATAACGCCAGCTATCCTGCTCAAAACTGGACAGATCGTACAGTCAAATATATTGGTTGTGAATTCAGTGCACAAAACATTTATGAGTTACGTCAGTATGTTCATGCAAATCCAACAGCAACTCGCTCAAGCATTGCTATTAAGCTTTGTAGCATGTTTAACTTAATACAAGCAAACGGCAAACCAAAACATAATACAGCAGCTCATATTATTAAACGCATGGGAATGGACAATATTATCCCACTGCCTGAACCGGTCAATTCCACAAGAAGCGCAACTGCTGCTGTTATACCAGAAAAAAACTTCCAAATAGAAATACCTGCAAATTATTCTGAGGAGCTGATGGATTTTTCCACTAAAAAAATCCATCAGCTTCATTTTGTACTGACTGACAGCAAAGAAAAACGCACTTTATGGAGGGAAGCTATTCAACGATTCCATTACATCGGCACCAGTGGTTTATTTGGTGCCCAACTCAAATATCTGGTTTATGGCAATATCGAGTCAGAACATCATAAATGCGAGACTATATTATTGGGTGTTTTAGGTTTTTCCGCCAGTACCTGGCGTTTGGCAAGCAGGGATCTATTTATCGGCTGGACAGACGAACAAAGAGAAAAAAATCTGCAACTGATTATTAATAATGCCCGTTTTTTAATCCTCCCCTGGATAAAATCAAAAAATCTTGCATCCCGAATATTAGCTCAGATCGCTCGAAAAGTAGCCCATGACTGGCAAGAGCATTTTCATTATCGCCCACTGCTGTTAGAAACATTTGTCGAACTGGATAAATTCAGAGGTACCTGTTATAAGGCTGCTAACTGGCAGGAAATTGGTATAACCAAGGGATATAGTTTATCTTATCGAAAAAAAAAGCATATTTCAAAAAAAGCTGTTTTTATTTATCCTTTGCATAAAAAGTATAAACAATTACTCTGTAACAAATTATAAAGTTTGTTCAAAATACAGAACCCTGCCCCGCCAAAATTTTCAATAAATATCCTATTTTGTCGATTTTGAAATGGCTGCTTTCTACATAAAAATATATTCTTGATCATACCTGGCAATTAACGCTTTGAGACATTATGTGGAGCTCCACATAATGTTATACCTTCACCTCTTAATGCCTGAGCATACCCAATAGCAAGATTTTTATGTAACTCAACTTGTTCGGTTAATTCATTTATAGTGTCAGCTGGAACCATTGCCAGTTTTTTTCCATTTTTGTGAGTTATGATTTGAGACTCGCCAGCTACAACTTATTCACCTGCTAACTTAGCAGGCCGTCAAACGGCTGTACATTAACCATTTCTCCTGCTTCAATACTGCCGCTTTGTGCAGGAATGATAATGAAACAGTTGGCTCGACTCATTGCCGTGAGCACATGTGATGCCTGTGTTCCGGCATTTTTAACGGTCAGTTCACCACTGTCAGACTGGGTCAATATACCCCGTTGAAAATCAGTCCGCCCAGGGCGTTTTTTCAATAATTCAGTGGTTCTGGCTTTAATGACTAAGGGTAATACAATGTCCTGTCCTTTCATGCGTTTTAGGGCGGGCTGGACAAATTGATAGAATGTTGCAATAACAGCAACAGGATTTCCGGGCAAGCCAAAAAACAGGCTATTACCTAAAGTACCAAAGGCAAGTGGTTTCCCCGGTTTCATTGATATTTTCCAGAAATTAATCTGCCCCAGTTTTTCCAGCGTTTCTTTGACAAAGTCTGCTTCTCCAACTGATACGCCGCCAGAGGTGATCACCGCATCAGCCAGATCAGCGGCTGTTTTAAATGCATCTTCAATTGCCTGACGATCATCCGGGATAACACCCATATCAATCATTTCAACATCCAGATTTTTTAGCAGACCATAGAGGGAATAACGATTGGAGTCATAAATATCGCCTTCACCTAATGTTTCACCAATAGAACGAAGCTCATCACCAGTAGAAAAGAAAGCAACCCGGAGTTTCCTGGAGACTTTTACTTCAGCAATGCCCTGAGTGGCAAGAAAAGCTAAATCTGTGGGTGATAATTTTTTACCTTTGGATAAAAATGTCTGCCCGGTGGTCAGATCATCACCGGCTTTTCGTACATTGGCAAAGGGTTTTGGAATGTTTGTAATTGTGACGGTCTTTTCACCGGGAGTATTATCGGGTGTTTCAGTATGTTCCTGCATTACAACTGTATCAACCCCATCAGGCACCTGTGCCCCCGTCATAATGCGAATGGCTTCACCTGCGGCAATTTCTCCGTTATAGGGATGCCCGGCAAAGGATTGCCCGGCAATTTTTAATGTCAGGGTGGCTTGCTCGTTAATATCGCTGCTTAGCTCTTTACTAGAGAATGCATAACCATCCATGCCTGAATTATCACAGGGCGGGGTATCAAATGTTGCGATGACGTCGGTAGCTAAAACACGCCCAAGAGCCTGACGAAGAGCAATTTGTTCAGTGCCGACAACGGCTTTAGTGTCATTGATAATTCGTTTTTGTACTTCACTGACGCTAAGAAAACGGTTCATACCCGGTGAAGAGGTGTCATTTTGGCTCATTGTTCTGCTTTTCCTGTAAAAAGTCCGCTAATAAAATCAGTAATTTCACTAATATTGTTGATATCAAGTATGGGGCATAGGATAGTATCAGGGTGCACCCGTTGACCATTTTTATCATGAAAATGCGCTTGATCCGCTGCTATGGCGATGATATCAGGATCATCTGGATACAATAACGGTTTTCCCAATGCCGGCCGGTGTAATTCAATCTTGCTGATAGATTCATGCTTAAAGCCTTCAACCAGTATCAAATCTGTTTTTTTTAAGTCAAGATGTGCTAATAATTCAAATAAGTCCGGATCCGCAGTTCTGTCCTGAAGTGGTTGTTCAACCATGAGAGCCCAGCGCTTTGCCGAGGCCACCAGCATTTG
>DAOVUK010000215.1 GCA_030632625.1 Gammaproteobacteria bacterium | reverse complement strand
CGCCTTATTTAGGTTCTTTACATTTTTAGTACCTTTGTCGGTTTACTACCTTAGCGGTAATTTAGAAAGAATATTTTGGCGCTCGAAACGTGGTGCTAAAAACGGATGATTCGGTAAGCTGGTTAGCTTTTCGGGGGACGCTTCAAGCCCATCCATGGGTCGCTTATCCTCGGCGTCCTGCCTCGCAATACCCCCGCAAAGCTAACCAGCTTACCGAACCCTCCTGACCGCATCACGTTTCTCACTATTGATAAAAGAGCCACATCAAAAGATAAGAATAAAGCCAGTGCCTGAGCCCGGATGCTTTTTCTTGTCTTTTGATTTATTCTTTTGACTTTGGACAGCGATAGTGAGTATAAATACCGTAGAGACTGTTGGGTAGACTGGTTCGTCTGAATGGGCGGCTCTTATAAATAAAGAGGGAAAACAGGGATGTTTTCATTAAGCGCTACACGGATGTACTTGCAGCGTCCCCAGTCAGATGAACCAGTCTACTCAGCAGTCGGGCTTTAGAAATAATTATCCGAACGGCAGCTTAGGTAGTAAACCGACAAAAGAACGCAAATTTGTGAAGAATTCTTATTTATGGGTGGGAACAAATCATCAGGATAAGCTAGAGTAAAAAATTAATTAATAAAGTTTCCTGAATTATCGTCATCTGTTTTGTTCATTGGCTGATCGGAGACAGGAATCGATTCACCTTTAATTCGGTGCTCTTCACCGGCCCATGCACCTAAATCAATCAGTCGGCATCGTTCAGAACAAAAAGGACTCCAGGGCTTAGACTGGTAATAATCGTGTTTTGTTGAGCATGTTGGACATTTTATGATGAGTTTTTTCATTTTACTTAAGGATAGATAGCTGTCGGGAACCTTAAAGGGCACAGCAGGAAAGTTGAAATTCAATATCGTCTGAACAGGGGCTTGGGCGTTCGCCACTGATTGGCGGCATTAGAAAACGTACACTGAAGCGATGTTTACCACCGCTCATTTCGGCATAAAAATCAGCACCGGCAGGCACGATAACCCGTATGAGCTGAAATGAAATACTGGTATCCAGGGACTGTTGATAAAAGCCTTGTTCAGCCAGTATCGGGGTATTAATTGTACTTTCACGCAGCAAGTTCAAAATAACATCAATAGCCAGACGATAATTATCCAGCAGACCAAGCCACGACTCAAGGATCTCGATTCTTTGCTCAGGCTGCTGTTTAAGCCAGAAATGATAAATCGGGATGTCAAAATCGCAGCTACCGCCGGGAATAGAGTCACGCTGACGGATTAATTTTAGCAGTATATTATTGCTGAGCTCATTGTTTAAATGATTTTGAGCTGATTTTAAGTTTTGTATATAAGTTTCCAGCTTTTTTAGAGTATCTTCCAAAATAGAGGGATCGACTCCGGGTCGGGAGCTTATCGCTACTAATGCTGCAGTCTGGCGTTCCAGTTCTTTGACCAGCTCAGAACGCAGGTCAATGCGGCTCATGATGCTCATAATATCCAGAATATGGCTGATAGTTGCTCTACTATCCCAGACAGAATAACCTCTCATCGAATATCTTGCTTGCTGAAATAAAAATTCAAGTCGCAATAAGGTTCGTATCCGTTCATTGAGGGGAAGTTCGTAAATAGTGGACTCTGTTACGATGGTCACGTTGTCAAATACTTCCTGTTAGTTTTTTGCACGCAATAAAAGCCTGTTTCTGATATTGTCCAATATCTTGCGCATGGTTGCAACAATCATTTCTCTTAGCCTGTTAAACTAACTGCTGGAGCATTTGCCAGCTAAAGAACAATAATATTGGAAAAGTGATTCGACTTTTAACTTGAGTTCTGACAATGTACCTGAATTATCAATAATATCATCAGCCTGATTGAGACGTATTTGACGTTCAACCTGGGAATTTATTATTTCTTTAACCAGTTTTGATGAGCAATTATCTCTTTTAAGAGTACGCTCAATTTGTAGGTTAACGGGCACATCGATGACTAAAATACGATCAAATTCCTTTTCAGAGCTTGTTTCAGTTCTGGCCTCTGCTTTTGTTTCAGCTTTTGTTTCAAAGAACAGAGGAATGGCAATAATAACAATTTTTGTCATTGTTTTTTGTGACGCACTCGCATTGCTTGAATGAATGTCTGAGAGTTGGGAAAATATTTCGTCATAAACCAGAGGGTGTAAAAGCGCCTCAAGTTGTTGTTTCTTGTCTTTTGATGAAAATATAAGTGACCGAAGTTTAGCTCGCTGAAGATAGCCTTCCGAGTCAAATAAATCAGCGCCGAATAATTTTTGAACTTCTCTTAATGCCGTACTGGAAGGCGGCTCTTCACTTGCTGAAGGCTCTTTACCTGTTGAAGACTCTTTGCCGGCTGATGACTTTTTGCCGGCTGATGACTCTTTACCGGCTGATGACTCTTTACCAGTTGAGGGTTCTTGCAAAGAGCCGGCCAGGAGATTTCGGGCAATAATATCGGCATCAATTATTTTCAGACTGCCCTGGAAGTCCGGCTTTGAAGCAAGCTCATGGAATAATCCGGTGACAGCTGTTTTACCACTGCCAATGCCTCCAGTCAAAGCAATGGTCAGCATTAAAGTCCCGATATATTGAAATAAAATTGTTTAATAGGCTCTCCCCACAGCAAACTAATAAAACCTGCTGAAGCAAGATAAGGACCAAATGGTATTGGAATACTTTTATCTCGGCCCATAAAGAGAATAAGAGAGATGCCCACAATTGCACCCACCAGTGCTGAGAGAAATAAAATCAATGGTAATGCCTGCCATCCTAACCAGGCGCCTAAAACAGCGAGCAATTTAAAATCACCATAACCCATACCTTCTTTTCCAGTGATTAGTTTGAATAGCTGATAGACACTCCATAGAGACAGATAACCTGCCATTGCGCCAATGACGCTGTCCTGCAGAGATATGTCTGAGATTGCTAATAAGCTGATTAAAAGACCAAGCCATAGAAAGGGCAGGGTGATGCTGTCGGGTAATAATTGTGTGTCAAAATCAATCATTGACAGAACTATGAGTGCCCAGGTTAAAAACAGGGCTGCTAAAGTAAACCACTGAACACCGAGATAATAGGCAACCAGAACAGAAAGCAGTGCGCTGCTTAGTTCTATAATGGGATAGCGAATTGAAATGCCTGACTGGCACTGAGAACACTTGCCTCTTAAAACAAGCCATGAGAAAACAGGAATATTCTCCAGTGCGGTGATTTGATGACCACATGAAGGGCAGCGAGAACGGGGAATAGATAAATTAAACGTTTCCTGCGCCTGTTTCGAACAACCATCAAGCTCTTTGTTAAATTCAGCTGGTTCAAGCTGTTCAGAGAGAAAGTCGATACAATCACTTTTCCATTCCCGTTTAAGCATAATAGGCAAACGGTAGATGACCACATTAAGAAAGCTGCCCACCATTAAACTTAACAGGAAAACAGAAAAAAGAAAAAAGGCCGGGTCGGAAGTAATCGTGTAAAATAAATTCATCAGCAGCTATTAAAAAATGATAATCCTTTCCTCAAGAGCGGTCTTAGCGATACTCCGGGAAAGGATTTAAAATGACGGGTATTAGACCACATTACCCATCTGGAAGATTGGCAGATACATTGCGACAACCAGGCCGCCGATGACAACACCAAGAAAGGACATAATTAAAGGCTCAAGCAAACTGGTTAAGCCGTCGACCAGGTTATCAACCTCAGCTTCATAAAAGTCGGCAACTTTACCAAGCATGGAATCAAGAGAGCCAGCTTCTTCACCAATAGCCGTCATCTGAATAACCATATTAGGGAATAGATTGGCATTAGACATCGCTTTATTCAATTGGGTACCCGTTGATACTTCCTGTTGAATTTGATCGACGCCGTCACTGAAGACAACATTGCCAACGGCGCCTGAAACTGAGCCAAGCGCCTCGACTAATGGTGTACCTGCAGCAAACATAGTCTCTAAAGTCCGGGCATATCGGGCAATGGCTGCTTTTTCTAAAATCGGACCAACAACCGGCAGCTTAAGTGATAATCTATCGAGGAATTGACGCATTTTGAGCGAGCGCTTTTTAAAATATGAAAAGAAGAAAATAAAAGCACCAATACCGCCAAACATTGCCCACCAGTAATCAACCACAAAATGAGACATAGCAACGACCACCAGGGTAGGCGCAGGGAGTGTGGCGCCAAAGCCGCTGAAAAGATCTTCAAATTCAGGAATAACAAACATCAATAGAATGGTGACTACAATAACCGCGACGGCAATCACGGCAATGGGATAAAACATTGCCTTTTTTATTTTCGCTTTAAGTGCTTCAGTTTTCTCTTTATAAGTCGCAACCCTGTCTAATATGCTGTCCAGAATACCTGCGTGTTCACCGGCCTGTACCAGGTTACAATACAGATCATCAAAATATAAGGGGTATTTCTTTAATGACTCAGTGAGTGAGCTGCCGCTTTCAACCTCTGCTTTAAGACCCAGGATCATTTCTTGCATGGTGGCATTTTCATGGCCATTGCCAACAATTTCAAATGATTGTACCAATGGCACCCCGGCCTTCATCATAGTGGCCATCTGACGAGAAAATATAGCAATATCTAAGGGTGTAACGGGTTTTTTTCTAGGACCCCCAAGGCCAAACAACGGCTTTGGCTTAGGTTTGATTTTGAGTACATTAATCCCTTCACGTCGCAGTTGAGCCTTGGCTAAAGCAGTGTTTTTAGCTTGTACCTCACCTTTTTTTCTATTCCCATTTCTATCAGCACCTTCCCATACAAAAATTGGAGTTGCTTTTTCTTTAGTAGCCATTGCTAATCCTTAAATTATAAAAGCTTTATTATTAATCTTTAGTACTTATTCCTTAGCGCTTAATCCCTGGTGTTTAATCCTTAGTGCTTAATCCTTAGTACTTAATCCTTAGTGACTCGATTTACCTCTTCAAGACTGGTGGTACCATCCATGACTTTTCTTAATCCGGATTCTCTCAAGTCAGGTATACCCTCTTGTTTAGCTTGATCGGCCAGATCCATGGCATTACCGCCTTCCATAATGATGCGTCCCATCTCTTCTGAAATTTTCATTACCTGGTAGATTCCCACCCGGCCTTTATAACCGTTATTACAGCTTGAACAACCCACAGGCTTGTAAACTGTAAACCCCTTGGCAATGTTTTCTTCGGTAAAGCCTTCTTCTAATAAAGCTTCCTTAGGTACATCATGAGGCTGCTTGCAATGTTCACATAAACGTCTCGATAAACGCTGGGCTATGATCAAACTGACGGCTGATGCGATGTTATACGGGGGGACGCCCATATTCGCTAAACGGCCCAGGGTTTGAGGGGCGTCATTAGTGTGTAATGTAGAAAGCACCATATGTCCTGTCTGAGCTGCTTTAATGGCAATTTCAGCGGTTTCTAAATCACGTATTTCTCCCACCATAACAATATCAGGATCCTGACGCAGGAAAGAGCGGAGTGCCGCGGCGAAAGTCAGACCGGTTTTAGGATTCACATTGACCTGATTGACTCCGGGCAAGTTGATTTCAGCGGGATCTTCTGCTGTAGATATATTGACCCCTTCGGTATTCAGGATATTCAGCCCGGTATATAATGAAACCGTTTTTCCAGAGCCGGTAGGCCCGGTCACCAGAATCATCCCCTGCGGTTTGGATAATGCGTCCAGGTAAAGCTTTTTTTGAAAGCCCTCATAACCTAAAGCATCAATACCCAGCTGGGCACTACTGGGATCAAGAATACGCAATACCGCTTTTTCACCAAACAGAGTAGGGCAGGTACTGACACGAAAATCAATGGCTCGATTTTTGGAAATTTTCATCCGCATTCGTCCATCCTGAGGGATCCGGCGTTCTGAGATATCCAGCCGGGATAAAACTTTGATACGCGCCAGGATACGGGGTGTGAGATTAACGGGTGGTTTGGCGACTTCTTCCAGAATACCATCGATTCTTAAACGCACCCGGAAAAACTTTTCATAAGGCTCAAAATGGATGTCTGAAGCGCCTTTATTAATGGCATCTAATAAAATTTTATTAACAAATTTTACAACGGGTGCATCATCTTTACCGTTACCTGCTTCTTCATCGTCTTTTTCTGTCTCTTCGTAATCAAGCCCTTCCAGATCATCATCATTGAAGTCAGACATATCCATGCTGTCAT
>DAOVUK010000330.1 GCA_030632625.1 Gammaproteobacteria bacterium | reverse complement strand
TGGACAAGTCAATTACAGTGCAGCCAAAGCAGGCATTATTGGCGCGACCAAAGCGTTGGCATTAGAACTGGCAAAACGTAAAATCACGGTAAATTGTGTAGCACCTGGATTAATTGATACTGAAATGCTGGATCAATTACCTCTGGAAGAAATTAAAAAAATGATACCACTCAGACGTGTGGGTGAAGCTAAAGAAGTAGCTGCAACTGTGGCTTTTTTATTATCTGAGGATGCGGCCTATATTACTAGACAGGTGATTTCTGTAAATGGAGGACTGTGTTAATGAAGCGAGTGGTCATTACAGGTATGGCAGCTTTGACACCCATAGGCAATGATTGGGAAACCGTAGCGTACAGACTAAAGGCTCAGGAAACAGGTATTCAAAGGATGAATGAATGGGAAAAATATCAGGGTTTGAATACCCAATTAGCAGCCCCCGTTGACTTTAACCGACCTGAACATTATTCACGCAAACAGGTGCGTGGAATGGGACGAGTTGCGATGATGGGTACCTATGCTTCCGAATTAGCCTTGATT
This sequence comes from Gammaproteobacteria bacterium, assembly GCA_030632625.1. Taxonomy (GTDB): domain Bacteria; phylum Pseudomonadota; class Gammaproteobacteria; order GRL18; family GRL18; genus GRL18. The sequence goes on along the minus strand of DAOVUK010000330.1, from coordinate 3,931 downwards.
GATGCAGGACTGTTAAATGATCCCTGTTTAAAAAGTGGCCAAACGGGTATTGCCTACGGTAGTTCATCCGGCAGTTTTGACGGTCTGATAGACTTCACCAAAATGCTGTTAAATTATGATAAAGGTAGTTTAAACGCAACCTCGTATATACGCATGATGGGGCATACCTGTCCGGTAAATATTGGTCTGCATTTTGGCATTAACGGACGCATTATTCCTACCTCCAGTGCCTGTACCTCTAGTAGTCAGGGCATTGGTTATGCTTATGAAACGATTAAGCATGGCATCCAGACTGTAATGGTGGCAGGAGGGAGTGATGAACTTTCCGCCTCGCAAGCGGCTGTTTTTGACACCTTGTTCGCAACTAGCATCCGTAATGATGAACCAGATAAAACCCCTCGCCCGTTTGATAAAGATCGTGATGGTCTGGTCATTGGTGAAGGCGGCGGAACCTTTATTTTAGAAGAAAGGGAACATGCCTTAACGCGTGGTGCGCATATCTATGCAGAAATTGTTGGCTTTGGGACTAATTCTGATGGTTTGCATATCACCCAGCCTGATGCTGAAAGCATGCAAGTGGCAATGAGGCTGTCTTTGCAAGATGCCCGACTGGATGCCTCTGCCATTAAATATATAAGTGCTCACGGAACATCTACCGACCGTGGAGATATTGCCGAAAGCCATGCAACAGCAGCTATTTTTGGTAATAAAATATCGATCAGTTCATTGAAAAGTTATACCGGACACACACTGGGAGCATGTGGAGCAATAGAAGCATGGACAGCTATAAATATGATGAATGAAGGCTGGTTTCATCCAACTGCAAATCTGGATAATGTCGATCCTCAATGTGCAGACCTGGATTATATACAAGGCGATATTCGCCAACTGGAATGCGATTATATAATGAGTAATAATTTTGCTTTTGGTGGTATTAATACCTCGCTGATTTTTAAACGGGTATAGGGCTTATTTGGATTGTTATCAGGATAGTTATATATTCTTGAAGCTTTTTTTAAGTAAACAATTTTAGAAATTAGTTTTGATTTATACTGCCATTATTGAAGTTACAAAAGTTTTCTAATCTAATCTGGGCTATCAAAAAGCTCAAAAGAGATCTGTTAACAGTAAAGAAGAAACTCTGCTAAAACCACTTTAACCCCAAGATCGGATATATGGGGCATTATTTCTTTATGCTACGAATATTTTTTCTTGTGATATGAGCCTATTACTGTCCTTAATGACTGATTATGCATACAAAACAATTAGCTGATACCTTACAAAATCTTCCAGCTCCCGGAGACTATTATTCAACAGGTTCATTGGAAATATTTCCTCCGACTCTAAATGTAAATCAGGTCGGGAGAATCTCTTTTCCTTTGTTGCCCGCTCAAATGGAACAACTGATTAATGTTGCCGAACGTGCTCCTTATGGTAAAGGTTCAGAAACACTAGTGGATACTGATGTGCGACGAACCTGGCAAATTGATGCAAGTCGGATCGAAATAGGCGGCAAATATTGGCAACAAAACCTGAATGAAATAGTTGATCGTGTCAAAACCGAGCTGGGCGTTGATTGTGAAGTATCTGCGGAGCTGTATAAACTATTGGTTTATGACACAGGAAGTTTTTTTGTTTCTCACCGCGATACCGAAAAATCGGATGGCATGTTCGCAACGTTGATTATTGTGTTACCTTCGTTGTATAGCGGAGGCGAACTTCTGGTCAGTCATCGAGAGAAAGAAGTTAAACTTGACCTGAGCCATCAGGATGCGGAAATGATTTCCTTTGCCGCCTTTTATGCCGATTGCCTGCATGAAGTTTTACCGGTGACTGATGGTTGTCGGTTAACGTTGATTTATAATCTGATTCGTAGTGATAAAAAAATACCGCTGCCCACGCCTCCAGATTATTTTCAGACGCAGCAAAAAACAGCCGCAATTTTGAAGCATTGGGCACAATGTCTCAATGAAAATACTGATGGTGCGCCAGATAAGTTAATTTTTTTATTAGAGCATGCTTATTCAATTGCTGAACTGAGTTTTGATACCTTAAAAAATAGGGATGCCGCAGCCGCCAATGTGCTCATTCCTGCCGCAAAACAGGCTGACTGCGATCTATATTTGGCGCTGGTGTCTATCGAGGAAAGTGGTAGTGCCGAATATACTGGCTATGGTTATAACCACTGGGATGAAGAGGACGAGGATGAATTTGAAATTGGTGAAGCTTTTGATTATTCGGAAACAATTTCGGAATGGCGAAGCATTGATGGCGGTGAACCGGATTTGCCGGTATTACCGTTTGTAAAAGAAGAGTTTTGTCCGCCAGAGTCATTTGATGCGATGGGACCCGGTGAAATTGAATTTCAGGAAGCGACTGGCAACGCTGGCGCCTCCTATGAACGAATGTATCATTGCGCAGCTTTGGTGCTGTGGCCCAGGAAACAGTATTTATCCGTTATTAATCAAGCCGGGTTGCACGCTGCACTGCCTGTTTTAAAAAACCTGTGCTTACAATGGAAATCAAGCAAAAAAACCGAAACAAAAAACGAGGCGAAGACTTTGGCCGGTTATCTGTTAAAAGACTGGTTCCCAAAACATTGTGCTCAATCGAATGGCTATAGTAGCAATCAGTTCATAATCGAATTCATCAAGTGTTTACGCCGCATAGGTGATGCTGAGCTGATTAAGCGTTTTTGGTTGATCATAGCTGAAAAAGGTGTTTATAAAAAAGAAGATGGTCTGGCTTTAGTCCAAATTTCGTCGTTGTTACCTTGGTCTGATATTGTCAGCTATGCTACGAATGCTATCACAGTGAGCGCCGTTCAAGCGCCTGGGGCTTGTATTGTTTTATTAGCTGCCCTAAGCAATAAAAGGGAACAGGAAGAGAGGCAGCAACTTAATACTGCTGCACAAACGTTGTTTCTTGCGTTACCGGGAGATGTCAAACGTTTTCCCGATCTAATGCCCTGGCAGCACAAAAATATGGCTCTTAGTGCTGAAGAAGTGGCCGATATTCTTGTTTGCTTCAGCATGATCATTGCTGATTTGGCAGAACAAACACTCGATTATATGCTCGCCTGGCCTGAAATGTATGGAACGGATAAAATCTTGTTGCCTGCCGCCTTACACCTTGCTGCTTCATCTGTTAACAACGAATTACCGGCTGTGCAGCGATTACGCGGAATTGTTATGACCCATTTACAATCAAGACTTGCCGAACCGTTAGCACCTCAGGCCGATTGGAGCAGAGGTTTCAAAATAAAGTGTTCTTGCGCGAATTGCAGTGAATTAAAGCATTATTTAAAGAACCCCGGTCAGGCGCAATGGCGATTTAAAGCGGTTGAAGCGCATCGCAGCCATATAGAACATATGATTAATTTAAATCGATGCGATGTTGATTATGTCACCGAGAAAAAATCCCGTCCGTATACTCTAGTTTGCACAAAAAACCGGGCAAGCTATCAACGCCGTGTTAAGCAATCGCATCGTGATCAAGAAGCTCTAGCTCATTTGGAAGCTGTTAATTAAAAGATAAAAAATGAAGTTCCGCTAACATAAACTTGGGAAGCCGTCATGAGTGCCTAGGGTCTTGCAATTGACATTGTTTTTTTTGGACACTCTATAAAGTTATCTCGCGTGGCTATAGAGGTGAAAATAGTTATGATGATGCTGTTGATAGAGTAAATTGTTACGAAATTTCTGGGGTAAGTACCGTCGTTTTAAGATAATCTAAATTTTTTTATCGACCTCACGAATGATCAGTATCTTCATCGATTAAAATATTAACAGCAGGTGTAATTCCTTTTTTACGAGCAACTTTACAAAAATTTTTGTCAAAAGTATATAAGGGTGATTTACTACAAACAGCAAGGTGTATAGCATCAGCAAAGTCTGCTCCTAGGTCGTACCATTTCAATGCCTGTTCAATT
>DAOVUK010000348.1 GCA_030632625.1 Gammaproteobacteria bacterium | reverse complement strand
GCGGTTTAAAGGCATTCCTGTCGCCTATACCCCTTATATTAATTTCCCCATTAATGATGAGCGTAAGAGTGGTTTCTTAATGCCCTCCATCGGCGTTTCTGATACCAATGGTTTTGAATTGGGCACGCCTTATTATTTCAATATTGCACCTGATCAGGATGCCACGGTTACGCCGACCATTTTATCTGATCGCGGTTTGATGCTGGGTGGTGAATATCGTTACCTGAGTGAAAATCATTCCGGTGAGATCTATGCTGAATGGCTCAATGACAGCAGTTACGATGATAAGCGGGATGCTGTTGATGTTGCTTTTCGGGAAGGCACAGAAGGTTTAGGAACAACTGATCCTGAGGGTAATGTCAGGCCCGATGACATTTCCAAAAACCGTGGTGCTTTTAGTCTGCAGCAGCGAGCCAACTGGAGCAATGGCTGGTCTGCTAATGTGGACTACAACTATGTGACTGATAACTATTATCTGGATGATTTTGGCAATAATCTCAGAGATAAAAGTGAAACGCATCTGCTGCGTGAAGGCAAACTGAGATATAACGGCGATATCTTTAATTTTATGGCCCGGGCACAGGGTTATCAGGAACTTGAGTACAACACCCATACATACAGCCGTTTACCTCAATTAACACTATCCGCCAATGAAACTTTTACGCCTTATGGTATCGATCTGGATACCGGCTTTGATTCCGAATTTGTTATGTTCGCGCAAAACTGGGAAGATCCATATGACGATATTGATACGACTGAACGTGTTGAAGCCAGTCGTTTTCATATCAGACCCAATCTGAGTGTGCCGTTTAAAAACAGTTACAGCTTTGTGATCCCCAAAATCAGTCTGGATATGGTCACTTATAAACTTGATAACGAAGATGAAGATAAAAAGTATTTTGGCAGCACAGTGTCACCGGAAAATTCAATTCTGACTGATGATTCACCCAACAGAGTTGCCCCGATATTCAGCCTGGACAGCGGCTTATTCTTCGACAAGGAATTGTCTTTATTTGACACGCCCATGACTCAGACTCTTGAACCTCGCCTATTCTATCTGAATGTCCCTGAAAAAGATCAGGACGATATCCCTTTATTTGATACTGGCATTTCAAGCTTTAGTTTTAATCAGCTGTTCAGAGAGAACCGTTTCACCGGTGCTGACCGCTTAGGTGATGCGAATCAGCTCACAGCAGCCGTCACCAGTCGTTTTATTGATGATGGATCAGGCTCCGAATTATTCACCGCTTCTATTGGACAAATATACTACTTTGAAGATCGTGAAGTAACACTAAATTACGATAATAACGGTGATCCAAAACAATCTGACAATGATACTGACTCCAGTTCCAGTATAGCCGCTGAAATTACCAGCCGCTTTGCTCCCAACTGGTATACCTCCTATTCATTGCTTTATGATCCGCACAATGACGGCACTACTGACGAAGCCCGATACCGCCTGCAGTACAAATCGGATCGCTATCACCTGGCAAACCTGGACTATTCCTATCGTGCTCAGGACTATGAACAGGTTGAACTGTCAACTTACTGGAAAATTGCACCGCAATGGCGAGCCCTGGCTCACTGGTATTACTCTATTTATGACGCTGAAAGTGCAAGAGTTAACCCTGATGATGCCCGTGATGGCTACACTCTGGACTCCAAGATCGGTATAGAATACGACAGCTGCTGCTATGCTCTGCGTTTTATTGTCGGCCGGGAACAGGATAACTTTTATGCTGATGCAGATAATTACGTCATGCTGCAATTTCAGTTTAAAGGTCTGGGTTCTGTTGCCCAGTCTATGGGCGGCGGCACAAATTTAGAAGAAGATATCCCCGGCTTTGAGCCCTGGAAAAATTAGGACTTAGAACTTTAGGATTGACAATGCGATTGAATGTAAAACAAACAATTAACACCCTGATTAACACCCTGATTAAGAGAACTTTTTTTACCGGTCTCATCTGCTCAGGCTTAACCCTTGGCCCTGTTTGCCTGACGGCACAGGCAGAAGACATCATCCCGCTTGACAGTATTGTGGCAATTGTTAATAACGATGTCATTACCCAATTAGAACTCAGGGATGAGTTTCGTGAAGTGGTACAAAAACTAAAGCAAAAAAAAGCAAAACTGCCACCCGCCAATGTCTTAGGCAAGCAGGTTCTGGATCGCATGATTCTGGAGCGTATACAGCTGGATTTAGCCAGTCGAACGGGAATCAAAGTTGACGATACAACTCTCAGCAGGGCCATTAACGGTATTGCTGCACAAAATGGTTTATCCATGAGTGAATTTCGTGAGAATCTTGCTCAGCAGGGTATTAATTTTCGACGCTTCCGTGATGAAGTTAAATCACAGATTATTTTAAAACGGCTGCTGCAGCGTAATGTCGTTAACAAAGTGACCATTTCTGACCAGGAAATTGAAAACTTTCTTTTTAATATTAATAAACAGGGCGGCCTGGAACAGGCCTATCATATTAAGCATATTTTAGTTGCCATACCGGAAGGTGCTTCGCCTGCCACCATTAAAAAGGCAAGTGCCAAAGCAGACGGCTTAGTTAAAAAATTACGCTCAGGAAGTGATTTCTCCGCAACAGCTCTTGCTGCTTCCGATGGTCAAAATGCACTGGAAGGTGGTGATCTGGGTTGGCGTAAAGCAGGTGAAATTCCAACTCTGTTTTCTGAAATCATCGCTAAAATGAAGGTGGGTGATATTTCTCAACCCATACGCAGTCCAAGCGGCTACCATATTATTACCCTGATTGAAGAAAAAGGTGGTAAAACCCATCTAATCACCCAGACTCATGCACGTCATATTCTTATCAAGACCACTATCATCAATGATAATGAGCGTGTCATTTTGCGTTTAAATCAAATCCGTAAGCGTATTATCAATGGCGAAGACTTTGCCACCATGGCAAAAGCCCATTCTGAGGATACCTCTTCAGCGACACGAGGAGGTGATCTGGGCTGGTTTAAACCCGGCACTATGGTGCCCGAATTTGAACAGGCAATGGATAAGCTACAAGCCGGAGATATCAGTGAAGTCGTGCAGACAAATTTTGGCTATCACATTATCGAAGTCTTAGGACGCCGGACTCATGATGATGCCGATGAACTGATTCAGGAAAGAGCTCGCCAGGTGCTTAAATCACGTAAGGTTGCAGAACAAACAGAAGCTTTTTATCGCCGAATTCGTGATGAAGCATTTATTGAAATCCGTCTTGATAACAGCTAACACTTCAAGCTGGAAAAATCCGGATCTTGTGCGCAATGGATAAACTGGCCATCACTCCGGGTGAACCTGCAGGCATTGGCCCTGATCTGTGCATTGAGTATGCTCAACAGACACATGATTTTCAAATGATACTCGTGGCTGATCCTGACATGCTCTATGAACGGGCCAGACTATTAGCCAGGCCGCTTAAGCTCATTCCGTTTAATAATACTGTGCAGCACGCATCAGGCTCAGGCACACTTTATTACTTACCCGCAGTACTCCCGGAAACAGCCATACCCGGCTCATTAAATGTGCATAATGCCCGTTATATATTGAAAACACTGGATCTGGCTATTCACGGCTGCCTCGATAATACTTTTGACGCAATGATCACCGGGCCAATCCATAAAGGCATCATTAATGAGGCCGGCATTCCTTTTACCGGACATACTGAATACCTGGCCGAACAATCGGCAACCCCTAAAGTAGTCATGATGCTGGCGACTGACGAAATGAAAGTCGCTCTGGCCACAACTCACCTGCCGCTGAAAGAGGTTGCACAGGCAATCACAAAAAACAGTTTACGTCAGGTGATCACCATTCTGAACCATGATCTGCAAACAAAATACGGCATAGACTCTCCCCATATACTGGTCTGCGGCTTGAATCCTCATGCCGGAGAAGATGGCCATCTGGGCAGAGAAGAACAGGATATTATGATCCCCCTGATAGAGCAGCTGAAAACAGAAGGTTTCAATCTAACCGGGCCATTACCTGCTGACACCCTGTTTTCCAAAAGAAATCTGCAGCAGGCCGATGCCGTTCTGGCCATGTATCATGATCAGGGTTTACCGGTGCTCAAATACCAGGGGTTTGGCAAAGCGGTTAATGTCACTCTGGGACTACCTTTCATCCGCACTTCTGTGGATCATGGTACCGCCCTGGATCTCGCCGGCACAGGACAGGCCAGTACCGGCAGTCTGGACTATGCCCTGAAAATTGCCCGGCAAATGATCAGCGCAAAAAAGCAAGTAATATAAGCTATAGACCGCTCCCTTTTGATTGCTCTATCAGCAGCTGCAGCTTTGCCAAT
>DAOVUK010000195.1 GCA_030632625.1 Gammaproteobacteria bacterium | reverse complement strand
CTTTCTGAGCATGCTGAATTAAAAGAAATACCACAGATGAACGGACTCAATAGCATTATTAATAAAATAATCATCCTGTCTTTTATACTGGCAACAATACCGGCATATGCTGACAAAGAGGACCTTCAGTTAGATATATTATCAATACATTCGTATCATCAGGATTATCCCTGGACCTTATTGCAATATAATGCCTTTAAAAAACAACTGAGCAATGACCTCCCCGGATACAAATTAAATTTTTTAAGCGAATATTTAGATACCAAGCACATTCCACCTTCAGAAGATTATCAAAAAACTTTTTTACATTACATCAATACTAAATATAAAAATCACCTGCCTGATATCATTTATGTCACTGATGATAATGCATTAAACTTTATGACCCCGGATGGTATGAATTTTAGCTGGAATATCCCCATTGTTTTTTCAGGCATCAATAATACCAGGATTGATAAACCCCATATTAAACACCCATTAATCGGTGTGTTTGAACATAAAGATATTCACTCTTCAATTTTACTGGCAAAAAAAATACAAGCTGATTTATCACGTATTATCTTTTTAGGTGATGGCGGAACAACGGATAGTGCCATAAAGAAAAGCATTCAAAATAATAATTTTAAAACCAGTGATATGGAACTCATTCACCTGAGTCACTCAAATCTCAATACCTTAATACAGCAGTTAAAAGCCATTGATGCGGGTATTGTGATTTTAACAACCATAGGAGGAATTCATGATGATCAGGGTATTCTTCTTAGTCTGGACAAAATAATTGAAACAATAACAAAGACTGGCAGAATTATTTTAGTTATGGAGGACTCTTATCTTTTACCCGGTGTTGTTGGCGGATATTTAACAACCGGAAAGATTCAAGGTGAATCCGCAGCAAAAATTGCCGGCCAGTTTATTCAAAAGGGCATGGTAAATAATGCTAAAGCAGGGCAGCAAAAAACCAGTCAACTGATATTAAGCTGGCCGGAACTGCAGCATTTTAATATTGACCTGCCGCAGCAGTTATTAGATCAGGCAAACATAATTAATCAGCCACGCCCGCCTGAAAATAATTACCCCGTGCTGATTAAGTTACTCTTAGTCTTTGTACTGCTGCTGTTAATTATCTTACTGGTTTTTATTATAAATGCACGACGAAAGAGTCACCTTTTAAAAAACCAGTATACCGATAAGTTAACCGGATTACCTAATCGGATAAAGTTATTACATGATATTAATAGTGCAGTCTGTCCGAATTTAATTATTATTGATATCAATAATTTCAAATCAATTAATAATCTTTACGGTCTGGAGATAGGGGACGAAGTACTGAATAGTTTTGGACAAAAGGCCGGAAAGTTAATCAAAGATGAGTACGTTCTTTATCGAATTGCTGGTAACCAGTTTGCTGTTTTAAACAATAACTGCGCCTCTTCTAAACGATTTGATTTCTATATCACAAACTTTCTAAATACCATTCAAAACAATAGTTATCACACCAGTCAACTCAGACTCAGCCTCACACTCACAGCCGGTATCAGCAGAAATAAACATAAATTTCTCATTCCTATGGCTGAACAGGCATTACAAAAGGCTAAAGACGAGAATAAAGACTACGCTATTTATGATATTCATGAAGAAGATACAGATCAGCATCAAAAGAACCTGCTGTGGGCTCATAAATTAAATTCGGCATTATCGGATGATCGTATGGTTCCCTACTTTCAGGTAATACGGCATAACAAAACCGGAAAAAAAAATAAAGTCGAGGCATTAGTCCGATTGATTGATGAAAGTGGAAACGTGATCCTCCCCTCCTTTTTTCTTGATGCGGCAAAAAGTACTCGTCAATATGCGACTTTAACAAAGATGATGATTGAAAATACTTTTCGTATCCTTAAGGAACAGTCGACCACTATTTCAATTAATTTTACAGTTAATGATATTCGTGATGAAAAAACCATTGCCTTTTTTATAGAAAAACTAAATGAATACCGGGTTGCAGATAGAGTTATTGTCGAACTCACTGAATCTGAGGGTATCGAAAATTATCATGAAGTGTCAGAATTTATCAAAGAGATAAAGAAAATGGGCTGTCGGGTGGCTATTGATGATTTTGGCACAGGCTATTCCAACTTTACCCACTTAATTCACCTTAATGTTGACTACCTGAAAATTGATGGTTCGATCATTCAGAATATTACTAAAGATAAAAATGCCGAAATTGTTGCCAAAACAATCGTTGAGTTTGCCCGACAGTTAGGTATTGAGACAATCGCAGAGTTTGTTGATTCACGGGAAATATTAGATAAAGTCACAGAACTCGGCATTGATTATTCACAGGGCTATTTTTTAGGGAAACCGGAAAATAAATTAGCAATATAGATAGATTTACAGCAGTAAGGGCCCTGGAAATAATAAATTTTCCACGGCCCTAATGTGCGTGAGTTTGAATAAATATCCAGTGGGACAGACCACTCCTGCTTTACACCCGCAGCCTACGATAAAATGTAAGCATAAAACCTATTATTTGATCAGTCCCAAATCAGGTCTAACGTCCTCAATTGTCAGATAATTTTACAACTCATAATACTTTACTAATTTACTTGTACACTAACCTTATGAAAATAATGGTTTATTTTTTATGGTGTGATATATGCATGCAATATAGGTTGCAACTAAATACATTATTTTACTCAACAATATGTAATTATAGTTATAAGGTATCCTATAGGTGTTGTATGTATGAATCTGGTAAAGATCAACCCATTGAGGTTGAAGAAGTAAACTGTGAAGTTTGCCTCAAAAATATTCCAATTGCTGAAGCTCAAATTGAAAAAGCAGCTGATAGTGTTGTCCATTTTTGTGGCCTGGATTGTTATGAAAAGTGGAAATATCAGAAATTACTAGATAATCCAGGTTATAACATTAATTTTCTTTCCGGGATTTGTTGCTTATATGAATCTGACTATAAGCAAGCAAGACACTTTTTCCTCACAGCTATTACGGAAACTGATCCATTAGAAGTCCGTCATGATGTTTATCAGTCCTATTTAGAACTTTTAGATGTATTAATAGATCATAGAAACGGCACTTTGGATCATTGTCATCATCCATCTGAAAAATCTCTTTCAATTGAACCAAAAATTCTTTCATTAGAGCCTGAAATTCAGCTTAACCTGGCTTGTGCTGAGTTTATTAAAGGTAATCGAAGACGTGGAGTTCAGGCTATAGATAAACTCAATGATTTTAAATTATCTTCAAAGAACGCAGAAGAAGTCCATTCTTTTTTTGATATAGTGGGCAAAAGAAAACAAAATAATAACGGTTCACTGAAGAGAAATAACTTTGTTCGGAAATTTATAGGGGAAATATTCAGGAAAAAAGAAAATATTAATATTGTTGGACATATTGAAGCATTTATCAGAGAAACAGCAAAAAATCGTTATAAGTGTATTAGTTTGAATATTTAAAATAGTTTTACCAGTTGTGTTACAAATTGTAACAATCACGTTATACTAATACAGATGAAACAACCTACACATAAAATATTTCAGGATAGAGTCATTCTGCTGTTTATTGCCGGCCTGTTTCTCTTATGTTCACCGGCACGAATATTCTGGGCCTCACCACAGCTGCCCTGGTTTACCCCTTATCTCATCTGGTTATTGCTGATTATCCTCACCTGGTTTTTATATCACTGGCTTAAGCGTAATGAACTTTAAAGCATGAGCTCTAAGCAATGAGTTTTGAATTATGGCAGCTGTTTATTGCCGGTGTGGGCTATCTGGGTCTGCTATTTATCATTGCCTGGAGCGTTGATAACAGGCGCTGGCTCGGTCGCCTGGCGCACAATCCCCTGACCTATTCCCTTTCTCTGGGTGTTTATGCCACTTCCTGGAGTTTTTACGGCAGTGTTGGTTTTGCCGAACAGCGCGGTTATAGCTTTTTAACGATTTATCTTGGTGTGACACTAGCCTATTTGCTTTCTCCTATATTATTTTCACCTATTTTAAAATTATCAAAAGAGCATCAATTAAGTTCACTGGCCGATCTCTTTGCATTTCGCTATCAGAGTCAACTGGTTGGAATTGTTGTGACGCTCTTTATGCTGATGGGTACTCTGCCCTATATCGCCCTGCAAATTCATGCGGTGACCGAATCAATGCAGGTACTGACTCATGAGGCAACACCCATCACTATTGCTCTGGGCTTTTGTGCTACATTGATTTTATTTGCCATCCTGTTTGGTGCCCGACATAGCTCTGCCCGGGAAACACATGAAGGCCTGGTGGTGGCAATTGCCTTTGAATCCATTGTGAAATTATTTGCCTTATTGAGTGTCGGCATCTTTGCCCTGTTTGGTGTTTTCGGCGGTTTTTCTGAGCTGCAGCAATGGCTGCTTGAAAATCCACAAAAACAGCAGGAATTAATGCAGCCCATTTTAGACGGCTCCTGGAACAGTCTCATCTTTTTATCTTTTACCGCGGCACTTTTTTTGCCGCGCCAGTTTCATATGGGCATCACGGAAAATTTTAACAGCCGCTCAATTCGAACGGCCAGCTGGGCATTTCCCCTGCTGCTGCTATTGCTTAACTTACCCATTCCGGTCATTCTCTGGGCCGGGCAATTTATGCACACAGAAACCACGGCTGACTTTTATGTTCTTGGCATCACCTTACATAGTGAACATAATCTATTACCCCTGATTACTTTTATAGGCGGTTTATCAGCCGCCAGTGCCATGATGATTGTCACCACCTTGTCACTGGCAGCCATGGTCATGAATCACTTTGTTCTGCCGCTCACTTTCCCGCGCAAAATTTCCAGTGAAATCAGTATCTATACACGATTATTACAGGGGCGCCGTATTCTTATTGCGGTTATTATTATGGCAGGCTTTGCCTTTGATTTACTCTTATCCCGACATCAGGGGCTGGCTCAGCTTGGACTCATTTCTTTTGTTGCTGTTGCACAGTTTTTACCAGGCACTATTGGTCTGTTATTCTGGCATGGTGCTAACCGCAAAGGACTGTTAACGGGTTTGCTGGCAGGTTCTGCCATCTGGGCCTATGCTCTTATTCTACCGCTGCTGGTGAATTCAGCCGACTTATTAAACCAGAGTATAAACCAGAGTATAAGCCAGAGTATCAGTCAGAGCATTTATGAATTGATTCCGCCCTTTACTGACTTTATTAATAATAATGATAAGTGGGGCTCAATTACTTTCTGGTCATTGTCTGCAAATTCGCTTTTATTTGTGCTTGTTTCTTTGCTCACCAAAGCCAGTAAGGCAGAAACAGAGAACGCGATGAACTGCTGTTCTAAATCACTTACCCCGCCAAAAGGATTGATGATTTTACGCTCTGTTGAACAGATCAGGGAACAGTTAGCCTCTATGATTGGCCAGGAAATGTCATCACATGAAGTAATACGGGCATTAAGTGATCTGCAGATGCATGAAAACGATACCAATCCAGTTCGTTTAAGGCAATTAAGAGAACGTATTGAGCGTAATTTGTCTGGTCTTATCGGCCCTCTTCTGGCAAAAGTAGTCATTAATGAAAAGTTAATTCTGGATCATGATACCCGAGATATTTTTGCCAAAAGTTTTCGTTTTATGGAAAACAAACTGGAAGATTCCAAAACTCGTCTTGAGGGTGTTGCCGGTGAGCTTGATGACATGCGTCGTTATCATCGTCAGGTTTTGCAGGATTTACCCCTTGGTGTTTGTTCCGTTGGTCTTAATGGTGAAGTACACAATTGGAACAAGGCAATTGAAGCACTATCCGGTATTTCTGCTGAGCAGATTTTAGGTGAACCAATACAATCATTACCTTCGCCTCTGGGTGAATTGTTTTATAGTTTTATTCAGGGTGACGAGCAGCAGCTGCGAAAAATTCAGGTTCGGCTTGATAATAAAAAACGCATCTTTAATTTACACAAATCATCCTTAATCAGTGCCTCAGCTCGCTCACTTCATTTGAATAATAACAGTAATGACAAATATGATCATAATGCGGATTCAAATGGTGTTGTATTACTGGTTGAAGATTTGAGTGATTTACAGGAGCTGGAAAATCGTCTGGCTCATAGTGAACGTCTGGCCTCAATTGGCCGTCTGGCTGCCGGTGTTGCTCATGAAATTGGCAATCCTGTTACCGGCATTGCCTCAGTCACACAAAATCTGATGGCAGAAGATGACGATTATTTGCAAGAGCATTTAGCACAGCACCTGGAAGATATTCTCAATCAGACACGACGAATTACCACCATTATTCAATCACTCTCCAGTTTTTCCCGAAGCGGAAATTACCTGGCACCACCCAAAAAACCAGTGCCCGTCAGACAGTGTATTGATGAAGCGATTCATCTGGTGACCCTCAGCCATACGGCAAAACATCAGCCGTTTGCCAATGAATGTGATGCACAGCATGTTGTCAGCGGTGATCATCAGCAACTGGTCCAGGTTTTTGTT
>DAOVUK010000074.1 GCA_030632625.1 Gammaproteobacteria bacterium | reverse complement strand
TCTTTTATAGTTCTTTTATAGTTCTTTAATATAGACTGCTGAATTACGCTGGTAATTGTATAAAGCCTGCTTTTCACTGGGTAGCTCCTCAAGTGTCTTCTTAATAAAACCATGCTCTATAAACCAGTGAGTGGCCTGTGTGGTGAGAATAAATAACTGTTTCAGTTCATGTTGTTGAGCACCTTTATAGATATGAGCAAAAAGTTTTTCTCCTCGCCCCTGTGACTGGTATTCTTCTGCTATTGCAAGACAGGCAATTTCTGCCTGTTTTTGATCATCTGAAATATAAAGAGCGGCACAGCCGATAATTCGATTTTCACGCTCTATAACATAAAAGTTGTGTATTTCTGTTTCAAGTCGTTCACGGGAACGTTTAACAAGTAAACCTGATTCTTCTAATGGCTTAATGAGTTCAATAATGCCATTAACATCATCAATGTTTGCTGAGCGAATATCTTCCAGTTGATCAGTACTGACTAAGGTGCCGATACCATTTTGGGTAAATAATTCGAGTAATAATGAGCCTTCAATATTACGATCGATAATATGAACTCTTTTAACACCCATTTCACTGGCATGACTGATACGCTGATAATGACGAACTATATCATTTTGTTCTGTTTTATTAGTATTTATTATGGTATTAAGTTCTTGTGTTGTGACTTCATTTAATAATTGATTGTTGTTGTCAAGGATACCTTGTGCATCATCAATAAAAATTAATTTGTCTGCCTTGAGCTCAATTGAACTGAGAGTTGCCAGATCTTCACCATTTATATTGAATATTTCACCAGTGGGTGAAAAACCGATAGGAGAAAGTAAGATTACATCACCGGCATCCAGCGAGTGTTTAATTGATGCACTATCAATTTTTCTAATATCACCCGTGTGTAAATAATCAATGCCATTGATGATACCTTTTGGTTTAGCAGTCACATAGTTGCCCGAAATAATATTCAAATGCGAACCGGCCATAGGAGTATATTTCAGACTGGTTGAAAATAGTGCCTCGATATTGATGCGTATACTGCCTGATACTTCCTTTATGATGTGCATCACTTTACTATCAGTGACACGTAAACCCTGAAAAAATTCTGACTGGATCTTTGCTTCATTAAGACGTTGTTCAATCTGGCTTCGGGCACCATGCACCAGAACGATTTTAACACCCAGACTATTGAGTAAAGTAATATCATGAATTAGTGATGGAAATTCATTGTCGGCCAGGACATCACCACTAAAATAAATGACAAATGTCTGCTTACGAAAAGCATTTATATAAGGTGCTGCATTTCGGAACCATTGCACAAAGTCTACTTCTTCTTTGTTTGGAAAAGAGGTGCCTGGCAAAGAGTTGTTGGGTAAATTTGTGTTTGTGTTAGAATCAGCCATGGTTATTGATTATATCATTATGCTATTTTCATTTCCTGAACAATTAACAATTCTTTTCGGGCTTTAAATTTATTATGTCACTTTCTCTTCCTGATCTGCTGGCCTTAATTGGCTATCTTATTATTGTTATGGCGATTGGACTTTATTTTTCTCGTAAAAATACCAGTACGGAAGAATATTTTGTTGGTGGCCGTTCCTTTTCCGGCTGGGTTATCGGCCTGAGTCTTGTCGGTACTTCCATTAGTTCCATTACCTTTCTTGCTTATCCCGGTGACGCCTATAAAACTGCCTGGCTCCGCTATCTACCAAATTTAATGCTGCCGGTGGCAATTTTTGTTGCAGCTTATATTTTTCTGCCTTTTTTTCGACGTGGTAATACCATCACTGCTTATGAATACCTGGAAGATCGTTTTGGTCCTTCGATACGTGTTTATGGGGCATTAACGTTTATTCTTGGACAACTAGTGCGGATCAGTATTATTTTATATTTGCTGTCCCTGTTGATTCATGAATTAACCGGCTTAAGCCCGGAAATGTCAATCATTATTGGTGGTGTTTTTGTTGCAGTTTATACCATAGTTGGTGGCATCGATGCGGTTATCTGGACAGATGTGCTGCAAACCATTGTTTTGATGGTGGGCGGACTATTTTGTCTGGCGGTTATTATCGGCAGTTTGCCCGGCGGTCTGGAACAGATTCTCAGTATTGCCGCTGAACATGGGAAACTGGCTTTTGCTGAATTGAAAGGCGATGAACTCATTCCTGTTGACTGGTCTTTTTCCCTGCAGGATAAGACCGGCACAATGCTTTTATTGATGGGCTTAACAGCCTGGCTAACTGAATATAGTGCCAATCAAAATACGGTACAGCGCTTTTGCGCATCAAAGAGTGATGCTGAGGCGCGTAAAGCTATGTTCGTCTGTGCGTTCACTAGCCTGCCTATCTGGGCTTTCTATATGTTTCTAGGGACAGCTCTTTATGTTTTCTTTCAGGTTTTCCCCACAGACACTGCCACACAAATTCTTAATGGTGAACAAAAAGCAGAACAAATCCTGCCTTATTTTATTAATCATTATCTACCTTCCGGTGTTGCTGGAATCGTTATTGCTGCTGCACTTGCGGCCGCTATGTCATCGCTTGATTCCAGCATTAATGCGATTTCAACGGTTTCAATTATTGATATTTACAAACGTTTCTCTAAAACAGAAAAACTGGATCGGCATTATTTGACAGTGGCCAAAATAATAGCTGTGCTTGTTTCAATTATTATGATTGTTGGTGCCATATTGCTTATGAATGCTGAAACAAAAACATTACAGGATACTGCCACTATTCTTGTTTCGATTGTTTCTGGTGGTGTACTGGGTATTTATTTGCTCGGATTTTTCACTGAACAGGGTGATGCAAGAGCGGTCTGGAGTGGCTTAATTCTCACCGCTTTATTTACAATCTGGACAATTCTGGCAAAGAAAGAGCTTTTGCCAGAAGGCTGGGATTTACCATTTGATTTATATTACACGGCTATTATTGGTAATTTACTGATGTTTTTAACGGGCTTTTTTATGTCGCACGTTATATTTCAGCGTCACTCACCTGTGGGTGAGCTTTCAGTTTGGGGGCGAATAAAAGAAAAAAAGAAGTTGTAAGCTGGATTCTTCATGAAAACATCCCTGTTTTCCTTCTTTTTCCTTTTTTTTTTTATTCTAGGTTAAAGCGGTTATTATATGAGTGAAAAAATGTGCATTACAATAAAATTATTCTGATTTTGAGCAGTTCTTAACTATGACTCATCTTGTATTGCCATACCTTGCCAGATAGAGCTAATTAATTGTTCATATAATTCAGGTAATGGCTGTTCTATGGCTCCGTCCAGGCGTAAATGTATCATTCGTATCGCACCACCAAAAATGCTCGTGCTTGCCACCCAGCTATTATAATTCTTCAGTTCACCCTGTTTTATTCCACGCGCTACAATTGCACGCATTTTGCTAAAGGGTTCAGCTGAACATATTGGTATTTCGTTAGTGATAAACTCACTATGTTTGGCATGTAAGATAAAAGCAATAATATTTGTTTTTGTTTCGGTATATTCAAAAAGTAATTCAATAATACGATTACATTGACTGATGGCACTGGAATCCTGAGCGTCTGCCTGTTGGATGATAGAATCAATCATTTCATTCATTTCATTAAGCAGATGTTTATATAAAGCTTTAGCAATTCCTTCTTTCCCGCCAAAATGATTATAAATCGAGCCAATGCTGACATTGGCCTGCTTCTGAACATCATGAACTGAAACATTATGATAGCCATTTTCGACAAACAGATCTAATGCTGCTGTCAAAATACGGCAGTCAATGGGCTCAGGATTGGGTACTTCACGATTTAAATAAGGCATGATGAAATTATACTGGAATAAATAAAATTGACAAGAATGAACATTCATTCTATTATCGGGCAAAAAACTTTTAAGTGAAAGAATCAATCAGGAGCACAAAATGAAAGCCAGAGCCGCAGTTGCATGGGCAGCAAAACAACCCTTAGAAATTGAAATGATCGATGTAGAAGGTCCCAGAGAAGGTGAAGTTCTGCTTAAGGTTATTGCTTCAGGCGTTTGTCATACGGATGCATTCACATTGTCCGGAGATGATCCGGAAGGTTCTTTTCCCTGTGTACTGGGGCATGAAGGCGGGTGTGAAGTGGTTGAATGTGGTCCGGGTGTTAAGAGCTTAAAGCCGGGTGATCACGTTATCCCATTGTATATTCCAGAGTGTGGTGAATGTGAATATTGTCACTCACCTAAGACAAATTTATGTCAGTCCATCGCTGCAACTGTATGGACGGGATATATGCCGGACAAAACACGTCGCTTCTCTATGAATGGTAAGTCCATCTATCACTATATGGGCTGTTCTACCTTTTCTGAATACACTGTCGTACCGGAAATTGCTCTGGCAAAAATTAATAAGGCGGCACCACTGGACAAGGTCTGTTTGCTGGGCTGTGGTGTCACGACCGGAATTGGCGCAGTGCTGAACACTGCAAAAGTAGAGCCGGGTTCAACCGTAGCAGTTTTTGGTCTTGGGGGTATTGGTTTATCCTGTGTTCAGGGGGCTGTTATGGCTGGTGCCAAGCGTATTATTGGTATAGATATTAATCCTGATAAGTTTGAATTTGCCCGACAACTTGGGGCGACTGATTTTGTTAATCCTAATGATATTAATGGCTCATTTGTTGAGTACATGCAAGATACATTTAACGGTGGTCCGGATTATTCATTTGAATGCATTGGTAATACACATGTGATGCGTGATGCACTTGAATGTACTCACATGGGTTGGGGAGTATCAACGGTTATTGGTGTGGCAGGTGCTGGTCAAACCATTGAAACACGGCCATTTAATCTGGTTGTGGGGCGTACCTGGAAAGGCACTGCATTTGGTGGTGTAAAAGGTCGAACTGAACTTCCGGGCTATGTAGATCGCTATATGGATGGCAAAATTGAGTTAGACAAATTAGTCACTCATACTATGCCATTGGATGACATTAACAGAGCATTTGATTTGATGCATAAGGGTGAAAGTATTCGCTCGGTTATTATTTTTTAGGGCTGCACTTTTTAGGATTGTACAATGAGACAGATTGAATCAGTAAAAGAATTTGGCGGTTATCTGAATCGTTATGAGCATGACTCAAAAAGCTGTCACTGCAAAATGACTTTTTCTGTTTACCTGCCGCCGCAGGCACAAAAGGAAAAAGTTCCGGCTGTGTACTGGCTTTCCGGTCTGACATGTACGGATGATAATGTTCGTACTAAGGCCGGTGCACAACGCTATGCGGCAGAATTGGGTATTGCACTTATTATGCCCGATACCAGTCCCAGAGGTGATGATGTTGCCGATGTTCCTGAGCGTTATGACTTAGGTAAAGGGGCAGGATTTTATGTTAATGCAACGCAAATGCCCTGGGCAGAACATTATCAGTTGTATGATTATATCAATCATGAATTCCCTTCTTTAGTTGAACAGGAACTCCCTGTGATTCCGGGACTGAAATCAATTAGCGGCCATTCAATGGGTGGTCATGGCGCACTTATTTGTGCGCTAAAAGAAAAAGGTGCTTATACCTCAGTATCGGCTTTTGCACCGATTAATCATCCTTCCCGATGCAGTTGGGGTGAAGGCTGTTTTAGTGCCTATCTGGGTGATGATAAAGCAGACTGGAAAGCTTATGATGCAACAGAACTGGTATTGGCTGGTGCAGAAAAAATTCCTCTGCTGATAGATCATGGCACCAGTGATGAATTTCTTGAAGAGCAACTCTATCCGCAAGATTTACTGGATGCCTGTAAAAAAATGGATTTTCCCATTAATCTGAGAATGCAGGAAGGCTATGATCACAGTTATCATTTTATTGCTTCATTTATTGGTGAACACTTGAGTTATCATGCAAAAGAATTATTTTTAAAAAAGAAGAATGGCTGCTAAAAGGATAGAAAATTCAATGACACTTTACAATCAATAAATCGAATTTTTTGGTGTTTTTGTTAAGCAGCATAAGTTACAAGTCATACGAGCGACTATTTTTATACTTCATTAATTCGTATAATAGCTCATAGGATAAAGGATTAAATTGGAAGTTTATACTCTTTTGATTTTATATCCCTGACTACTGACTTCTTTTAAGGACTTTTTATGCCTGAATATCGTTCAAGAACTACCACTGCCGGCAGAAATATGGCTGGTGCAAGGGCACTATGGCGTGCAACTGGAATGAAAGATGATGATTTCCAAAAGCCGATTATTGCCATTTCTAATTCATTCACTCAATTTGTTCCCGGCCATGTTCACCTGAAAGATATGGGGCAGCTGGTTGCCAGAGAAATTGAAAAAGCCGGTGGTGTGGCAAAAGAATTTAATACCATTGCCGTTGATGACGGTATTGCTATGGGACATGACGGCATGTTGTATAGTCTGCCATCAAGAGAATTGATTTCAGATGCAGTGGAATACATGTGTAATGCTCACTGTGCTGATGCCCTGGTGTGTATATCCAACTGCGACAAAATTACTCCGGGAATGCTTAATGCTGCGCTGCGTTTAAATATTCCGGTGATCTTTGTTTCCGGCGGCCCTATGGAATCGGGCAAAGTGGTCATGCATGGCAAAGAAGTACATCTTGATCTGGTTGATGCCATGGTTTCTGCGGTAGATGATAAAGTTTCTGATGAAGATACGGACATTATGGAACGTTCTGCCTGTCCAACCTGCGGCTCATGTTCCGGTATGTTTACTGCAAATTCAATGAATTGTCTGACCGAAGCTCTGGGCTTATCCCTGCCGGGCAATGGTTCTCTTCTGGCCACACATGCGGATAGAAAAGAATTGTTTCTGGAAGCGGGGCGTCGAATTGTTGATTTAGCAAAACGCTATTATGAACAGGATGATGAATCGGTTTTGCCGCGCAATATTGCTACTTTTGCAGCCTTTGAAAATGCCATGTGTCTGGATATTTCCATGGGGGGATCAACTAATACAATTTTGCATCTTCTGGCTGCTGCTCAGGAAGGCAAAGTGCCATTTACCATGGATGATATAGACAGACTTTCCAGAAAGGTGCCTAATCTTTGTAAAGTGGCACCCAGTACTCAGAAATACCATATGGAAGATGTTCACCGTGCAGGCGGGGTGATGGCCATTTTGGGAGAATTATCCAGAGCCGGTTTGTTGAATACAGACGTTAATATGATCCATAGTGATTCAATGGCTGATGCCATTGCCCATTATGATATTGCTGTCTCAGACAATGAGGATGTGCGACGGATGTTTCGTGCCGGGCCAGGTGGTGTGCCGACTCAGGAGGCATTCAGTCAGTCAAAGCGCTGGGAAAGTCTGGATGAAGATCGCGAACAGGGTTGTATCCGGGATAAACAACATGCCTATAGTCAGGATGGTGGTCTGGCCGTGCTTTATGGCAATATTGCTGTTGATGGCTGTGTGGTTAAAACGGCAGGTGTTGATGACTCGATACTCTGTTTCACAGGGCCGGCACGTATTTTTGAAAGTCAGGATTCATCGGTTGCGGCGATTTTAAATAATGAAATAAAAGCAGGTGATGTGGTTATTATTCGTTATGAAGGGCCTCGTGGCGGACCGGGTATGCAGGAAATGCTGTATCCAACCAGTTATCTGAAATCCAAAGGTCTGGGTAAAGCCTGTGCCTTGTTAACCGACGGCCGTTTTTCTGGCGGCACATCAGGTTTGTCTATTGGTCATGCTTCACCAGAAGCGGCAGAAGGTGGTGCTATTGGTCTGATTGAAGAGGGTGATTTAATAGAAATTGACATCCCGAAGCGTAAAATTGATGTCAAAGTCAGTGACCATGAATTAGATCAACGTCGAAAAGCTATGGAAGCTAAAGGTGATGATGCCTGGCTGCCGGAGAAAAGGGTTCGTCACGTGAGTCAGGCATTACAGGCTTATGCGGCTATGACCACTTCAGCATCACGCGGTGCGGTCAGGGATGTTTCTCAGCTAAAACGAAAGTTTTAATTTACCCTGTGCTCGCACAACTGTAGAGACGTTGCATGCAACGTCTCTACCATTAAAAAAACTGGCAGTTTTATTTTTTTGTGCCACAATATGTAGTATAAGAAAAAATCCAGGACACAACATACAATATTGAGGTCAGTATGGCATCTGCAGCAGAAGTTGAGCGTCGTGAACACCCCAGACATCCAATCAACCTTGAAGTTTTTATCTCTCCCATCAAAGTAACCAATACTCGCCTGGAATCCAGAATTATTAATATGAGCTTATTGGGCTGTGCCATTGAACCGAATTCTTATGCTTTTAAAGAAAAGGAAAAACTGGCGATCTGTTTTATTGCTTCGAAAGAACAATGCACTATGTCGACGATTATTAAGGCAGAAGTTGCCCACATATGTGATGATTATATCGGCCTCTGTTTTGACTCTATGGGGGATGATGTTATTCAACTGATTAGAGAACTTTTGAAAGAGGCCAGGTATTTTTAATCAATCATCCGCTTTCCCCCCCCCCAATGGGTATAATTGTAGAGACGTTGCATGCAACGTCTCTACTTCAAACTTACAACCTGTTCCAATTGGCTTTTTTCTGACCTGAGCGAAGTTTAGGGAAAATAAGTCCCAAAATCATACCGCCAAATAAGACGCCAGCCCCTGTCATGAACCATTCCTGATCGCTATTATCTTCCAGTGTCTGATATTCCTGTTTAAGAAGACGGTTTTCGGTTTCTATCTTGACCAGATCATTTCTCAGTTGATCATTTTCTGCTTCAAGCTGCATGGGACGTGCTGCTATTTTTTTCAGCTTTGCCAGTTCGACATTTAATTTTTCTTTGTTGCTGAGTAATTTGTTTTCTGAACTGCTGAGAGTATCACGTTCAGTTTTTACTGTGCTGAGCTCTGTTGTCATGGCATCATATTTTTCTTTCATCTGGGCAACATCCTTTTGAGCTTTGGCTAGTAAAGTTCTTGCTACTGGCGTGTTGATGAGGAAACGGCTCAAAACCCAGCCTTCTGCTCCTTGAGGTGTTCTGACTCGAGTGTAACCGGAATCCTGCTTTAATATAGTAAGAGGAGTGCCGCTTTTAACAATTTTTATGATTTTAAAACTATTGCCCTTTCCTGAGCGCATGTTAATAACCAGTTCATCACTCACATATTGCACTTTTGCTGCTGTAACTGTACTGAAAAGCAGTGAAAAAAGAGTAATGATGGTTAACAAAAGTGTATTTTTTCTTGAAATATCCATATTAGAGTCCTTACAGGATTAACTTAATAATTGAAGCGCTATTATATCCTAAATTCTTTAACAGGATTTCACTAATCAAGCGTTTCTTGCAAATATTCAGATGGATCGGAATAAAAAAATAAACCAATCTGATTTCCTTCGACGCGGGTAATTTTGGCTGCAATGGTGAAACTGTTTTGATTATGATTGAGGGGGAGGTAAAGATTGACATCATCCAGTCTGGAGAATGTGGCACCGGAAACATTGTCCAGCAGCATCCCGCCTTTACCAATATTGATAGCAATACCATTAGCCCGTCTTTGATCAGATAACTCAATACTCACTGGGAAGTTGACACTAATCCGACTGTTTTCTCTTTTATCGTGAGTACTGTGCATTATTGATAGTAATCCTTGCGATATTTATTTTGAGATATGCTTGCTCAATAATAGCGTATTAGCGAAAATTAATCATCATGACAATTGAATAAAAAGTGCTGCAGTCTGTACATCAAAATGGGTAGCGGGGGGGATGGCTTATTAGTTTGAGTGATAAGCTACTATGAAGATTAGACAGTGTGGCTCACCCGGCTCTTAAGGTGAGTCGCTAAAGCGGATATTTTATCCAAAAATCTCTTAAAAAAATGAAGCGAAATACTCCGTCATTCATGTCGGGGATCAGCCCCATAAAAATATTTTTAATATCCATTGAATTCTGTACGAAAATAGATTATACTTTTTCCATACCGTCGGGCTGACGG
>DAOVUK010000352.1 GCA_030632625.1 Gammaproteobacteria bacterium | reverse complement strand
CCACTAATGTCAGAAGTTGAGTCCAGTTGTTTTCCCAGCAATCCAGATGGGCGCAACCTGGTATAACATTTAAACAGGCAGATGGCCGTTTGTTAACATATTGCAACATCGCCTGTTGGGGAATGACTCTGTCTTGATCGCCAATAAAATGGTACTGCCGAATATGTTTGGGCAATGAGCTGCGTTCAGCCGGATTTAAGGAGCCCTTAAGCAGCGTATAAGTATGTTTTTCTGTCCATGCCCTGACATCCAGATTTCCGGCAAGGGTTATTAGCGTATCAGCTTCTATTATCTGCTCAGCCATCAGCACCGCCAGTGTACCCCCTCCGCTATGACCAATCAGGGTAATTTGTTTTATGTGGTAGGAATGGATCAACTTATTCAAGGCCGAGACCATACTATCGACCACCTGCCTGGAATAGCGTCCATGAGTCCACAGCCAGGGATTACAGTTCGATTCACTTACCATACCATGGTAACAGGGTCTGCCAAGATAGATGCTTGAAATCGGATCCTGGCTCATTAACCTTAGCATCAACAGCCGCTTCGGCGTCGGATCCCGTGCCACAAAACGCTGCGCTATCCAGGGCTGGCCATCCCCCTCAATATAAATATGCCAGCGGTCACCGCTGTTTTGTTCTTTTTGATAAATAACATGAGTATAAGCCTGACCTGTAACAGTCAGTCGGGTGTAATTATTGGCCAGTGCATAGCGCTCAGCAATAACAACCGGTGATGAACAGCCAGACATTAACAGGCATAATATGGTGACAGCAAACCATGAAACAAAACAATACTTTGCAGTGCTGAGGTACTCTATACACATTGCAGCTGCCGGAACCATCGATGTTGAGTAAAAAGGCAAAGTAAACACCAGCCGCTTTAGCAATGGTATCAGCCGTTCACTAGTAAAAATTCTCCACCACCATGGCCTGCGTGTTGAATGGGTGCATAAGTGGGTATCTGATTAAATCCTTCGCTCGCTGTTATTTTTTCAACCTGTACAGATACTTTTCGATAAATCTGGTAGGCATCGATCACACCATCACCTGTTTCCAGTTCATTCAGAAAGACTCTGGCAAAAACTGAGTGCTCGCCGCCGCCGCTATCAAGAACAGGCCCTAAACCTCCGGACGTCAGTACGGTACGGGATCTGGTTTTAGTCATCAGTTTCAGCCATTTTTGCAAATGTTGTTCATTCATTTGAGTATTCAGACGCGGTATGGATGAACGCGTCATAGAACCCGAATAACAGGAATCAGCCACCACCATAATATGCCTGGCTTTTATGGTATTGAGCAGATCGGTAATCGCTGTATTGGATATCCAGTTCGCCGTATTTCCCTTCTCAGCATCAACCGGCAGCCAGTAACCCTGTTGAGTCGACGCTTCAATTTCCCCATGCCCGGCATAATAAATAAGCAGGTTATCATTTGCCGACAATTTGCCCTTAATTTCATTAATAGCCGATAACACGGTATACCGGTCAGCATTGGTAATTAACAGCGATTCAAATCCATATCTGCTTTCCAGAAGCGATGCCACCCTGCGTGCATCATTTACCGCAGTTTTCAGTTCGGGGTAGTTCCGGTACTCATTATTGCCAATAACAAGTGCATAATACCGACCAAAATCGATATCACCTGCAGTGCGTCCGGTTGTTGATACAAATTGCTCAGCAGCGTCTGAAATATCATCCGCAATCAACACAAAAACAAACTCTTCTGTGCCACCCTGATTATCTGTTGCCAATATAGTGACCCTGGTTTCTTTTGTTGAAACCGGTACCGCTGAATGAAACAAACCCTGTCGGTCAATAGACAGTGACCGCCCGTTAATGGTCGCCGATTTCAAACCTGTCTGTGAGGTGATTCTGCCGCTAATCACCTGAGCGGTGCTGCCTGATCTGACCTGCAGAGATGGCTCATTGCTGCGAGTTGCAAATAAGGGTGGTTCCAGAATTTCAATAGAGGGCCTGTTCAGTTGCTCCTGCTGCTCAACAAGCTGATTTTCCAGTGCTGAAATGGCCTGAGTCTGCTGTTTCACCCGCTGTAATTGATTCTGGTAAGCTTTCACCAGTTCTGCTGTATCCGTGCCGGCCTTTTTCTGCTGCTCAATCCGGCGCTCCAGTCCCAGGGTTTTTTCCTTGGTATCGTATAATAGCTGCTGACGATTTTTTAGCTGTCTGCGGGTTTTATTCAAGGATGACTTCAACTGCTCAATCTGCCGATCACGGCGTTCAATTTCTTGTTTGAAACGCTGATTTTGCTCAGCGGCAAGCGTCTTTGCTTGTTCCTCAACCACCGAGGTATAAACAATATCATCTGAAATTCCAGAGGCTTTTCTATACCAGTTGAGTGCGGTTACCGTGTCAGCCTGAACACCCAGTCCCTTTTCATAGAGATAGCCCAGATTAATCTGCGCTCTGGAAAAACCCTGTTTTGCCGCTTTGGAATACCAGCTGAATGCTGCCTGGTAATCCGGTTTTAAGCCCAGACCTTTTTCATAAACCTCTCCCAGATAGGTTTGCGCTTGCGCATCACCCTGTTTTGCTTTTTCAAGCCATACAGTCAGTGCCGTACGGTAATCCGCCCGGTCGTATGCCACATATTCACCGCCACGAATTTCACAATCCAGTGCCGTTGTTTTAATGGGTCTGCGTGCAGTGGCATAAACACTCTGCCTGCCCAGCTGGCGTATTTGAGAGGGTAATAAACAATCCACCGCCAGTAACTTTTCAGCAGGCACTCTGTTTCCGGACTGTGGTAAATTACCGGCTGCCCCCGGATTACTTTCACAAGCGGAAATAACCATAATTACCGCCGCCAGAAGAAAGACAGTCCAATATTTTACTGATCTGGATATCACCATGGTAAATTTAAAATGCATAAAACTTTCCCCCATCAAGGTTTTTTATCACTTATTTGCTTCCAGCTGTTGATTTAATTCCAGTAAACCAGCATGTTGCTTATCGACTTCAAGCCCGGCATCAATAAATGCCTGGGCATCATTTAAATTGCCCTGCCTGATTGCCATATCTGCCTGTTCCTGCAGCTTGCCCAGTAATTTCTTCAGCTCTCTGCTGGAGACACGATCATAAGGATGCTGAATAAATCCACCCCCGGGCGGCTCCTTATCATAGGGAGGAAGCGCCAGAATCATTTTATAATTCTCCAGCGCATTAGCCAGATTACCGACCTCCATATGCTGTTTAGCAACCTCTATCTGCTGGTTAACAATGGCTTGATCCTGTTCTGACAAAGGTGCTTCCTGAGGTGGTCGAAGCAGCAAAAAAAGGGTAATAGCTGCAGCTGCAAGCGCGACACTCAGTGTCGCCCATCGCCAGGGCTCCTTTTTTTTCGGCAGAAAAGCCTGCAGAAACTGTTCCGCACTTGCGGTTCGAGTGGCTCTGTCCAGAGACAATCCAGCGCAAAGTCCCTTCCACTGCCGAACTGAAAGTGATGCGATACGCTCCGGCACCATTGCTCTCTGCTTCGCTTCATTTGCCGGACGTCCTGCAAAAGGATGCCTGCCTGATAACAATTGATAGGTGATACAGGCGAGTGCATAGATGTCATCCCGGGTATCGGGCGGCGCATCATCGAACATTTCCGGGCTTGCATATTTAGGTGATAAGGCAAACAAAGGATCCGTATCTGTATACCCTGTATCACTGCGGCTTTGATCGTTTGTATCTGTCTGCGATTCACTTTTACGCCGAACTTCAGAATCTATCAGTGCGCGGGCTATGCCAAAATCGACAATTTTCGTTACCTGCTGGTCTGTGATAAAAATATTACCCGGTTTTAAATCCGAATGAATAATACCCTGTTTGTGCGCGTATTCCAGGCCATGAACAATATCAGCAATAACCGGCAGGACATCTTTAAGATTTGTGCTGCTAAATTCATGTTCTTTTACATAGTCTGTCAGTGGCGAGCCGCTAAGAAATTCCATGGTCATGAAGACCGTATCCTCATCACGGTCGAAATCGTAAACCGTCACCACGTTAGGATGGGCAAGCGTTTGCGTTTTCCTGGTTTCCTGCTGCAGCATGCTTAACGCATCTGGATGGTTCTTAAAATCTTCTGATAACAACTTGATAGCAATCAGGGAATCCTGATCACCAACCTCTTCCTTAAGCAGATCCCGGGCGGTAAACACCACACCCATTCCGCCACGTCCGATTTCCTGTTCCAGTAGAAAACGCTTTCTGATTGTTGTTCCGGGAGCAAACACCGGATGTT
>DAOVUK010000304.1 GCA_030632625.1 Gammaproteobacteria bacterium | reverse complement strand
GGTGATGCTGCTGGCATAACTGCCTGTATCTTTGTTGAATGTCAGACCAGCTTGCTTCTTCAGTCAGTTCAAGACAGGCAAGAGACTGAGCCTTTTCTTCATTAGCTAAAAATTTTTTCCAGAACTGCTGTAAGAGAGAAGAGACATCGTCATCATTGGTTTTGTTAAAGTGCTGCCAGTTCTGATAATACTCACTGAGTTTTTGAAAGGTGATATCTGCACTCAACGCTTTTACTGAGCAGCTGGATGGCCTGACTTTTTTGTTGACTTTTTTTAGCTGAATATGCAGTGCTGAAATCTGTAGATAAATTCCCTCAGACAGAAGTTCATCATGCAGTTCATAAAGCGCATTCATGACTAAAAAATGCTTACGGAACAGGCTTAGTTCGTTGCTGCAATTTTCTACAAATTGTGCAAATGCACAACCTCCAAGTGTTGTATGAAGGTCGTACTCTTTGAGCGGTTCACTGGATTCTCTGAGTATTTCAAGAATCGACCGCTTGAGAGGGTTATGCATTGTTTGTCAAACCAGTAATCAGGTTTTACTGTCTGCCAGCACTTTTTTTGATAGTGTTTTTCTATCATAAAAAATACTCTTGCCAGTAATGCTGACAGGAATGCCCATAGCAACTTCACAGTCAATATACCCCAGAGCGCGAGCGGCGGCACCTACCCGCTGCTGAACCCGATTATCAACATTAAACAGGCTGGCCTGTTTCGCTGCTGAAGCAAGGGCGACACCTATATCCATCATACGCATTATACAGTGAGGTCCGGTATAACCCATGGTAAAATCTTTTAACTCCCGAGAGTCTTCAAATTCTTTGCAGGTACTATAGCCGCAGCCGCCGCAATCGTATCCTGCAGTGACCGGGCCTGCCAGGCCGATTAACAGAAGTCCCTGAGCGTTTTCAGTATTAGCGGCATCGCGATGCCAATAATTTTCTTTTGAGCTGTTATGTGCATATTTACGCATTTCATCAGCGACTCGCTGCAGGTCTTCACTGTCTGTCAGAGCAACAATTTCCAGGCAGTCTTTACCGCCTGCCTTGGGTGCTGTCATAGCAGAGGCTGCCATTAAGTTAATCACAGTTTCGATGGTTGCTTTGATGCTTTTCTGGTTCATGTATCGATGGCCCTTGCTTTTGTTGCTTACTTTAAACGTTCTATTTAATGAGTGAGGACTTTATCCGGCTTATAAATCGTTGTGAAAATTGCTTAACACGTCGTTTATTAACACCAAAATCACTATAACCTGTCCGTGATGCAGAGCGAATATGCAGTTTATGAGAAGTATTGTCCTGCCTGAGCTCAAAATCATCAACAAATTTAAACAGGCTTGAGGTAAATGTGGCCGCAAGATAATAATTATCTGCTGTTGTGTCCTCTTTTGTCCTCTCTTGTGAAATGCTGCCGCCCATTTCCCTGATGATGCTTATTGCCAGGGGCATTACCTGCTCTTTTGCTGAAGCGGGAAAGTCCAGAGGCGGTAAATAATGGCTGGTGTCATCCGGGTATTCTGTATTGATGCAATTGGGTTTGTCCGGGCAGCTCAGTAATTTTTCTGTTGTCATATCTGAAGTCCGATTTTCTCCGGGCGGCTGATTTGCCGCCTGATTCGATAAAAAACAGCCTGGTATAAAAAACAGGGCAAGAATGATGACAGCCGCTATGATTATTTTCAGGCTCATTGGTTTTAATACTCCTCTATTAAGTTCAAGCAGGGTTAAATTTTGATGAGAAAAGGCACCGGTATCAATGTAGTTAATATTACCCCTTTTCTGAGGTATATCGACTATGGTATGTCCGCAATAGATTTCATCAACACCATCAATATGATATCGGGTTCTTTTTGAAGACGAAATGTATTTGCGAGAGAAAAGAATACTGTAAAGTACATTGCTTTTATTTAACTCAGCTTCCAGTGACGGCCATGTAACGCCTGCTGGAATTTCTGCGTGAACAATGCCAATTTTTTTCTCATTAGATTTAATTTCAATGGCATAGGGTAGTTTTTTGATGGCTTCAATCCAGAGATTTAATGCCGGGTATAGTTCTGTAATGGGCTCATCCCGGTTAATATCATCCGCCAGTTTCTGGATATGAACGCCCAGATAGTCGGCGACCCAGCTCCCGCCATTATGAATATGAAATTGAAAGGCATCATTTCGATAAACAGAAGTGTCTTCTGTACACCAGTCGAGAAACATTTGCTCATGATTACCGCGAATACAATGAAACCAGCTTTTATTCAGATAATCGAGAGCTTTTTCAGAATCAGGGCCACGGTCAATGATATCGCCCACACTGAACAGACGATCCTGCTTAGGCTGGAAATTAACTTCAGCCAGCTTTTTTTCCAATAGTTCAAAACAGCCATGGAGATCGCCGAAAACAAAATCGCGTCCTTTGTTGTTTTTGAATAAATAATTAATTTTCAAAAGGTTAACTACCTGAACACCTGAATATACCCATGATACTTGCCAAAAGTAGGCTCTACGAAGAGAAAATGCAGACTTCGTTCTCTTTATTTATGAGAAGTAACTTAAAGCCTCAATCATGTAGTACTTATACACTCAATCGGCTTTAAGTCAAAATGCCTCGCTGCATTTGCCTTCAGAGGCCCTACTTTTGGCCAGGTATCACGGGTATATCATAAAAAATATCACTGTCGTTTGTGTTTTTACCGGCTGATTATATCAGTTGCAGACATGAAATTCCTAAGGGGAAAGACAAAATTGTTAAATGTAATTGGCAATTGTAGGATATTCCTGATTGACGAATCTGTAATAATTGAGCAAAATGTAAGTTCTATAAGTTACTTTAGCTGGAAGCAACTAATGAACACATTTCCAATGAGCGAAGGTGATTATTCTGTAGAAGAAATTTCTTATGATGACATGATGTCAATTCTTTCTACTCAGGGAAATACGGGCTCGCAACCAGAACAATCAGAAAGGGATGAATCTGCTGAAGCAGCTCTACAATTGCCTCAATCTCTACAATCTCTACAATCTCTACAATCTCTACAATCGTCATCCGCTGCAGGTAAACTGAAGCCTGTCAATGACGAGCCTGTTTCCAAAGAAGAAGAACTGGCTCAGCGTCTTACTGAAAATGCCAACCAGTCATTACCTGAGTGGCTGCTTAATCGCTAGTACCTCGTGTAACTCAGTTCTTTTTCGCCACTCTTATCTATTAATAATTAATGAATGTATATACTGCTGTCCTTTACGTTGTCTATTGTTGTCATCGGCTATAAATTCTCCATTTTTTCCATACACAATAGAATAAGGTACACCTCTGAAATTTAAGTTGTATTTATTGAGCGCCAATTGATAATCATCTTGTTGAGTGACATCTAGTTTTCTGACGATCACATCATCCCTCTGAACCACTAATTTATCTTCAAATTGATGCAATCTTTTGCAGACAGGACACCAGTCTGCTGTAAAATCAATAATGCTAATGTAACCAGGAACAATTAAATCTTCATAGTTGTCTGTGCTGACAACTGAACGTTTTTCAATCGCATAAAGTACCTGGCCATCATCCAGTGTTATTGGATGTTTACTTGTCTGGCCATTTTTATTGAGGGCGGAAATAGCAAAGACTATCATGATAAGCACAAAAATTCCGATAAAAATACTCCGGGCAGTGTTTGCATTGTTACTTGCTGGTGCAGAGGAATTTTTGTTTAGCCTTAAACTCTGATTATTGGCTGTATATTGTTGTTTTTCCTGAACTTTTGAGTGAAGAAAATCTGAACTTTGATTGAATTTGGAAAAAGCAATACCGCAATATTCACAATTGCTGCTGACGCTTTGCTGCTCGCCGCATTTAGCACAAATGACTTGCGTATTTCTTGCCAGGGTTGAGACATCAAGCGTATCTGTGCGGAAGATTTTTTTTACCTGGCAGCCAACTCCTGCGTCGATGACTAACTTTTGGGTGTTTTTTGCTTTTTCCTCGCTCACACCTGATTCAACAACAAATGATGGCTGGCAGAGCATATTTTGTATATTATCAGGCGCCTGTTTAAATAATTTCGATAAGTTGCTGATCACTTCATCTAAAGTCCTGCCTTTTGCTAATTGATTATTTAAAATAACCATATAAACATCGGATTCAGATGAATTCATTTGTTTTCCTGTCAAACTATAGAGCATCACTTTTCCTGATGCGCTGATTATAACAGAAATAAATGAATTATCGGTTCATCACGTTATTGCGTACTTTTTATCGGGTTCACCAGATAGGTTCAATGGTAGAGACGTTGCATGCAACGTCTCTACGCTCTACGTATTCTTCCATATAGCTTTCATGTGCGTTTTGTTGATAATTGAAAAGTACGCATTTTTGTGAAGAACCGAATTATCTTTTCTTCAGGCGATAGCATTAAGACATAAAACGCTTAGGCCATTTTGTGAAGATTAAGGGCATAAAACTGCTTGTAAAATTGTCTGAGTAACCGATAATAGATCTTTTCACCTCCCCCTTTTTCACCAACAGTAGGTGCTTTAAGCAAAGGGGGACTGAGGGGGTTTAAGTTGTTGATTTGCAACCCCCTCAATCCCCCTTCTACCAAAAGTAGGCGCACTGAGGCGAAGAAGGGGGAGGCGAAAAGCAGAATAAACGGATGGACACGCGTTAACAGTTTATAGAGAAAACCATGGATCAAATAACCGACTCTCTCAAATTACCCCCTCATTCCATTGATGCTGAGCAATCCATTCTCGGTGGTTTGTTGATCAACAACGACTCCTGGGATCATATTGTCAGTATTGTTAATGAAGATGATTTTTATCGCCGGGATCACCGGATAATTTT
>DAOVUK010000495.1 GCA_030632625.1 Gammaproteobacteria bacterium | reverse complement strand
ACCTCTGTGGTGAAAAGTTTTTTCAATGTATCAATTGGGTACTTGTAGGCCTGATTCACTTTAATCTGAATACATAAAGAAAAAAGCCATGTTAAAAAACAACCAAATCACCATCGCAGGCTGCGGCCATATTGGAAAATTGCTGGCACAACAACTGCTGAAGAAAAAAATACCCGTAAGCGCTTATGTCAGCAGCGAGACCAGTCTGGCTGAATGCAAAAATAGAAACATACCCTGTAAAATAATAGATCTCGATACCGATCTGGATAAAGCGCTACAAAACATCAACCTTGCAGGGCATCATCTTATCTACCTCGTACCACCACCGCGCAGTGGAAAAACAGATACGCGTATAACAAATTATCTGCACGCCATCGAAAAACATAAACCTGAAAAGTTCGTATTAATCAGCACAACCGGCGTTTATGGCAATTGCAAAGGCGCCTGGATTGATGAATCGACGCCATTGAACCCGACCGCCGACCGGGCTTTTCGCCGCGCCGATGCTGAGCGACAAGTGCAGCAGTTTTGCCAGCACTGCAGTATTCCACTGGTGATCCTGCGCGTACCGGGCATATATGGCCCCGGCAAAATCCCACTGGCTCGCATCAAAAGCCGCCAACCCATTGTCAATAAACAGGACTCACCTTTCACCAATCGAATCCATGCTGATGACCTGCTAACTATTTGTGAACAAGCATTGCTAAACCCCGGGATTACCGGCATCTACAACGTGGCAGATGGCCACCCTGGTACCATGTATGATTACTTTGTCGGTATTGCATCGGCCATGAACTTACCAGCGCCGCCTGCAATCTCCTTAGAAGAAGCCCGCCATCAGTTATCCGAAGGGATGCTGTCTTATATGGCGGAATCCAGACGAATAAACAACAAAAAGTTGTTAAAGGATTTTGAACTCGTCCTGCAATACCCTGACTTACAGGCTGGGCTTAAACATATAGTCTGAAGAATTAAAGTAGCTAAGTAATTAAACAGCGCTGGCAACTTTTATTAAACCGTGATCTGCCGCCAATTATCGCTATTGCCCTGGCTTCTAACTTAAATTCTTTAGTATAAGTATTATATGGTTTACGTTTCGTTGTCATTGGGGTGCTCCTGCGAGAGACTTTTGTCTCTGATTAAAAGTATCCGCTAAACTGGAGGAGGTTCACTTCGAACCCTTTAACAAATAGCCTAAATAATCTTGCGTTTGATTTTATTCCTACCTGAACGCTTTGCTTCATACAGCAGTTTGTCCACCTCTTTATAGAGTAACTCTTTATCGATAATTTTGTCACGCATGGTAAGAAGCCCCATGGAAACAGACAAAATACCTTCATTTTCATTACCCTCATGAGCAATGGACATATTTCCCACCTGTGTCTGTATCATCTCCACTATTGTCATCGCACCTGATTCATCACTGCTCCAGAATAGCAGGGAGAATTCCTCACCACCAATCCTGAACGCATAATCATCAGGCCGCCTCATCGTCTGATCAATGATATCAGCAACACGTTTTATAGCCTCATCTCCTTTAGGATGACCATAGGAATCATTGTAGGATTTAAAGAAATCAATATCGATAACCGCAAGATTTAATATCTGATTCTGTTTTCTGGGTAGTTCCAGTTGTCGAGAAAATATTTCTTCAAATTTCCTCCTGTTAAATATGCCCGTTAAAGCATCAATGTATGACAACGATTCCAGTTTGCTGTTTTTTATTGACAGTCTGTAGCTTTCCTCTTCCAGCTTTGTGATATCCAGCATCACCCCAACAAGTCCCACAACCTCATCTAATTCACTAAGGATTGTTGATTTATAGAACTGAAACATTCTTACCTTATTGTCAGTGCACTTAACATTACCCTTGTAGCATTGGGTACCTGGGTTATCAAAAAGACATTGGTCCTTTTCATAATAAATTTGTGCCAGCTCAGTGGGTATCTGTTCCGACAAATCAAAAAGTGATTTACCGACAATCTGCTCCTTGGCAAGTCCCAGTATTACTTTTGAAAACGCTTCATTACAATGGCGATAGACACCATCCCTGTCTTTATAAAATATAGGACTTGGAATGGTGTCTATCAGAATATTTAAAAATTGCTGATCTTCAAATGCGCGTTCACTAAGAGCTCTTGCACTAGCAGCATTTTCTTCCAGCTTGCTGACCTTTGCTTCAAGTTCTTCGTAGCTCGGTTTTTTAGACATGACTTCCAAATTATCAATAGGCGAAGATTCATTCTAAATAAATCTTCTAAAAATTGCCATTTTAAAAAAATTAAAGGGAAGGTTCACTTCATCGCCATTAACACATTAGAATGACAACTTTTGACTCTTCAACATAAGGTGAACAGTGGATATAGGTATTATGGGCATAGGCCTGATGGGGCAAGCATTCGTGGAGCGCTACCGGTCACAGGGATTTACCGTCAGGGTTTTCAATCGCAGCCATGACAATATTAAGGACCTGGCCGAAAGCGGCGTTATCGTTTGCTCCACAGCTGAAGAACTGATCAGATTATCCAGCACCATTATTCTGATGGTCATT
>DAOVUK010000269.1 GCA_030632625.1 Gammaproteobacteria bacterium | reverse complement strand
TCTTTTATCGGGGATCCATTTTCAGCAATAGATTCCCGATAAAAGACTTCGGGAATGACGTTAATAGAGAATAGTTGCACGGACTTATTGAGAAGTTACCAATACTCAATATCCCATCTATTAGGATATGTTATTCTAGAATCACCGCCATAAATGGCTATGGTTAGAAAAATAAATAATGAGTATGTAACACTATGTAACACAATGTGATTGCACTGGTTAACCATGGGCTCTGTATTATGCGAATTGAATGTTTTATCAGCTATGAAAAAGAAGACCGGGACATAGCAAGCCAAATTATTGAAAGACTTCAAAGTGAAAACATTGAACCCTGGTGGGAT
Organism: Gammaproteobacteria bacterium; assembly: GCA_030632625.1. Taxonomy (GTDB): domain Bacteria; phylum Pseudomonadota; class Gammaproteobacteria; order GRL18; family GRL18; genus GRL18. The sequence goes on along the minus strand of DAOVUK010000269.1, from coordinate 4,986 downwards.
GAAAAATTAACCCTGATCAGTGATGAGCTGACAGATGACCTCAAAGGGGCAATCCTTAATTCCCAATGTTTCTTAGTGATTTGGACAGAAAATAGCGTCCATTCAACATGGCTGAGAGACGAAAATTTAATACTGCAGGGTGATGAGAATGGCCGTCATAAAATTATTGCCCTTGCCATCAATAAACCAATGATTCCATCCCTTTTCAATACCGATCAATTACTCAATGTGCAAATAAAAAATAATCGCATTATTGATGAGAATGAATTAATAAAAATAATAGAGAGCATAAAGTCACAAATAGGTATTATTGGCAAGAATGAGCACATTATATGTCCTCGTATTCTTGGTGAGAGCTGGGGCTGCCACGATCTTGCTATTGAAGGCCCCGTACCAGGTTCTGATTTATTATTATCCTTTCGTCCCTGCGGTACAAGCGGTACTTTTTTGCTGATGCATTTTGACAGCACTGATGGTTGGGTAATCGATAGTTTGTCAGGTGCTGACAACAGACATCACGCTCTTGTAGAGGAGAGAAGTGTCGATGAAAAAAACTTAGATGAAAAACAAAGTGAGTATACTGATCAGGATCAAAGCTACTTAAAAATTAAAAATGATGTCTATTTTATACGTGATCCAATACGGCCCTATAGTATTCAAATAGGTGCTGTACGGTCAATGAAGCCCAATGCTAAGCCGGGTATTATTGAAGGGAATATGACTGCAGCTGAGCTGATAGAACTGCCTACACACTTCTATTGGTTAAGCTTAACCCTGGCTGAAATATTACAAAATGAGGATACATTAAAATATCTTTGGCAAGACATAAAAAAACATAAACAAAACTGGGGACAGGAAAAATATAAACAGGTGAGAGATGCTATCTCAAAAAACCCTTTCTCATCGATGAGTTTACAGCAGAGCAATTGTCGATTTTGCGATAAGCAATTTAAGGATAAAAGACAGCTGAGTAAAAAATACGGGACCACATTAATTGCCAATGACTTTCCTTTTGGGCCAAACTTTCATTATATTGCCATTGTGGATGAGCCTGTTCACTCCTGGGAATATCTAAGCTACAAACAAGTTTTGGGCCTGAATAAGATTACCCATGATTATCTGCAAATAGAAAAAAACAGGTTTGGCTCTGCAGGTATTCAATACGGTTTCAATTCTACCGTCAGACATCTTGTACTGGGCACTCGAACACGTTCATCTGCCGGGGCCAGCATTCCTCATATTCATAAACAAGTTTGGGGAATGGCTCCACGTACGTCTAATCTGGCAGAACAGCTTATCTCTGTCTGTGAGGCCTATGCTAATATTAATATAGACTACCAGGCATGTTATTTGAGGGCATTAAAAGACGCTGATTATGTGCTTTGGGAAGATGATTATATTGCCTTATATGTGCCTTATGGGCAATGTTCACTGCACGAACTTCAGTCTATGGTTAAACGTCCCTGTGCAAACTATGTGGATATTAACAGAGATGAAATTGAATCCATGTCTAAGGCTGAATTTATCGTTTTACAGCTCTATAAAATATTAGAAATAAATAGTTTCAACAATATTTTAATCGCTAAACTTTTTAACGACAGCAGAGCACCAAACTTTCGAGTAGTGCAAACATTTGTGACCAGAGAGGTTGATCTGGCCGTATCTGAACTCAGTATGCTTTACGTGGTGGATCAGCATCCCAGAGATTCAAGAAATGAGTTGGTTTCAGCCTTTAAGCAGATAAAAAATAAAATAGAAGCTGAATTTAACGAATGAAGCTGATTGATATTAGCTGACAGTAAACAACTCCGTTAATAATTCTTCCAGTACTTCATAAGAAAAATATTTTTTACCTAATGCAAAATTGTGCTCACCAATTTCTTTACTCAATTTTTTATTATGAATAATAGTATCAATCTCAGACACGGCATCATCGGTTAATTTTTCATTTTCAATCATAACAGTTCTAAACCCTTTACTGCCGATATCGGGCCAATAGACAGGTTTATAGTTATTGACAAAAATAGGTCGTTTGGCCAGTGTTGCTTCAACAAAGGCATTGCCGAAACCTTCATAATCACTAAAAAAAGTACAGGCTGCGGCATAGGCATAAGCATCAGAAAGAGAGTAGACCGATTTTCCCTCATGGGTTTTAGATCGTTGATGTGAGATACAATGGTTTGCAAAAACAACACTGTCCTGCATCTTATGTTTACGAATTTTATTAAGCAGTTTTTTGTAATAACCCAACCGCTCATCATCTGCCCAGGTGCCACTGATCACCAGCTTTATATTAGGGTCTTCCAGCCTGTGCACCAGATCAATTGCCGTTAAAATACCTTTTCTTTTTACAATCCGGGTCATTTGAAACAAGGGGATTACATTTTTATCCAATCCCAGACGTTTTAACAAATATTTATTGTAATTATCTTTTTTTGCATAAGGAGTTGAAAAGTCCATGACATTGGGAACCACTACTGATTCCAGATCAAATTTTTCTTTCAAATATCTTTGGATAAATTCATTAATAACCGCATGTTTTACATGTTTGTTTTTGGGTGGAAAGGTATTATCAATAATATCCATCACTTCCTTATGCGGTGATATATAGCGCTTATTTCTTTCCCAGGCAAAATCATGATCATGAGTAACCACATGTAAGGCGCCATAATCAATAATATTTTTAATCGCCATGCCCATGGAAAGATGGCAGGGTAAGGCTGAAGCATTTTCAATAAGTAAGCTTTCTATTTTATATTTAACAATCCATCTAAAAATTTCTTTGGTCAGGCGCTCAGTGGTTCTTTCCAGATGTGATAATAATTCATCGGGATCTTCATCGGGATAGAAAAAAGCGCGTTTTTGTTCCCATTCGCATTCAGGAGAAAAAAATGACAAACTGGGTAAGTTGCAATGCAGTGGAGACTTGCTGTAATAATTAGGATAACCTCCGGATAAAATACACACAGAGTGTCCCATTTTTTTAAGTACATGAATCCATTTTTCGGTTTCTAAAGAGACTCCGTCAATATCCTGATATCGACCGATAATTACACCTATGTTCATATTCACAGATCCTGTGTTTTATTCTATTTTTGTTGATTTAAGTTTGGCTAAAGTCTGCTTTTTTTAAACATGACGATCAAAATCATCCTCATAACGAATAATATCATCTTCACCAAAATAGTCACCTAATTGTACTTCAACAATGGTAAGTAAAGTCTTACCAATATTCTCAATGCGGTGTTTATTTCCTTTGGGTACAAACACATGCTCACCCTTACCAACGTTTTTAATTTCATCACCCACTGTGATTTTTGCTGAACCGGTGACCACAATCCAATGTTCAGAACGTCGCAAGTGTGATTGCAGTGATAATCTTTTTTCAGGTAAGACATCTAAACGTTTGGTTTTAAAATTATCCTGATCCTCAAGAATAGTAAAACTTCCCCAGGGACGCTGCTCAGTATATTGATCCATATATTTTCCTTAACTGTTATTATCCAGGTACCCAATAATCGCATTGCCGACAAATCTTGCTTGTGGCGGCATGGATAAAGGATTTTGTTCATAGTCTTTATTGTAGGGCGTAATATTGAGTTGTAAACCATCAACAACCAAAGTCACACTGCCTCCCGGGTCAAAGCCCATGGCCTGTTTCGCCCCCTGTTGTAATAATATTTTTGCTAATTCTATATGGGTCGTGCCGACACTTTCACGAATACGCCCATTGATGGCCACCACGATTAATTCACCCGCATCATTAATGCCTACCCCTATTTTAGGGCCGCGCATATCCATAAAATCGACTCTTGCTGCCTGAGTTGCGATTGATTTATGTGTTTTCCAGCCACCCGCTTGCATTTCAATTGATTCTTCACCATCACGAATAAGGCGCGGTCCCGCTTCAATGGCATTGATGACATTATCCCAGCCAGCAATATTAAAACTGAGTTTAGTGCCTTCTACCCAGCTAGCCGGTGCCTGGTCTGCTGGAAAAGCCAAACTTACCCCGACAGGGTTTAATGCAATATCCTGTGATTGGTCCTTAATGATCTTAATAATGGTATTGCCAGATATACAGTAAAAAATATGGTTTTCGTTGAAAACCGTCTCTGCTTCAAACATTAAGTCAAAATAACACAGGGTTTTATTAATCAGCTCATTATGTCCGCTTGCTTTAAATGTAAAAACCGGACCTTCTTCTGCTTCACTTACAGGCAATTCACTTACGGTAAACCCCTGTGCTAAATTGGCTTCTTTTATTTCGATTTTTCCCGTATCTAAAAAGCTCAACACCGGTTTGTTAAATAAAGGCAGGGACAGCAGTTGACCACTTTTTATTAATAATCCCAATGGACTGCCAATGTACTCTTCTGATAAAGCTAATTTACCCACCAGTTCTGCATTGAGTATATAACCACCATTCCAGGCAATATAAGTCTCTTTCTGCTGACCGGTTGCCTCATCCTTTGACTCTCTGAAAAACCGCTCGGTAAGAGATAACACGGTATCGTTGGTTTGTTGTGTTAACAGGGTGTCGAAGTTCCACTGCAGGTCATCTAATTGTTTAACTTTTGCCATGGCTCCGGACCACGGTGAACCATCCTCATGCAAACCCGTGATCATGCTGGATGACAGGGCAGAATTCACCTCTGTTGTGGTCTGGTCGTTTTTCTGTATCAGGTCATGCAATACCTGTTTTATGGGTGTGCCAAAGGAATCAGCATCCTGTCGCAACTGCTTTAATACTTCTGTTTCACCAAATAGCTTTATACATTGCTGGTAGCTTTCACTGTTTAATACCCGGCTAAACTCTACCGGTGTTTGTATGGGTGTTGGATAAGCAAGGCTGGGCCTGAGTCCCGCTGGTACCCACTGGATATAACTATCATTAATGTTTAAGTCCATAAAACTGGCAGCAACTTTTGAATGAACCCGGCCAATACGGTAAGAAGGCATATCTAACATATCCAGTGTTAATGC
>DAOVUK010000341.1 GCA_030632625.1 Gammaproteobacteria bacterium | reverse complement strand
TGTTCAGCAGGTAAATGGTCTGCTGGCATTTCGTGATTTGCCTTCAACCAGACATACACTGCTTATTGCAACCCAAAGAGAAACAATCAATAAAGAGCTGAGTCAGAAATTATTGAGCTGGGTTCATGCTGGTGGCCATTTGATTGTAGAAGCCCGATACATAGCAGCGGATAAGATAAAAAAAGATAACAATGAGTCAGCAATTAATGATGATTTGCTTGAAGAACTTATGATTTTTTCCCGGCGCAGCGATGCTTGTGAATGCAAAGTTGACGAAAACAATGAAGAAATTCCAGTCATTGTCTCTTTGAGCAGTGATGATTATCGCTCTGCGGAAAATGCTTATCAGCTGATGGGTAAGGCAAAAAATACAGAGATTGAAGTAAATTTCCCCTATGATAAAACCTTACAAAAAAACAGCTCTGAATCACCAATAACCTGGCTGGTGAAAGATGATGTGGGGCAATATCTGATGCAGATTCCTTTAGAAAAGGGACTGATAACAGTATTAACTTCTACCTCAATATTTAATAATAACCAGATTGCCCAGTATGACCATGCTCGTTTTTTACATTATCTGCTTCAACAGCAGGAGCATGATGAAGGCGTCTGGTTAATTCGTGTTGATGATATGCCGTCTTTATGGCAGTGGTTATGGACAAATGCCTGGCCAGTGATGTTTAGCCTGAGCCTGTTATTTCTTTTCTGGTTATGGCGGGCACCACTACGTTTTGGACCACTATTGAATGATGAACAAATGCCGAGGCGCAGTTTACTGGAGCATATTCAGGCTAGTGGATATTATCGCTGGCATAATAATCAATCGGGATATCTGTTAACAAAAGTTCAGAATATTTTATGGAACAAAATTCAGGCTGCTCATCCTGCTGTGCGCCGTGAGGATCAGGCTCAGGCCTATGTGAAGCTGGAAGAAATTACCGGTGTAAAAGAATCCTCAATCAAACAATCATTGACCACAGTTGATAAAATTACTGAACAGGAATTTGTAAAGCGGATTAGAATACTGGAAATGATACGCAAGCACTTATAAGGAATACTCTTAGGAAAGAAAGAATGGAAAATACAGAAAAAATAACGCAGATTTGTCAGACAATTAAAACAGAAATTGCCAATGCGATGATTGGTCAGACTGCGGTGATTGAACAAGTGCTCATTGCCTTGATTGCCAGTGGGCATGTTTTAATAGAAGGGGTTCCGGGACTGGGAAAAACGCTGCTGGTTCAGGCTCTGGCAAAAACCTTTAGCGGTGATTTTTCACGTATTCAATTTACCCCTGATCTGATGCCCAGTGATGTCACCGGACATGTGCTTTATGACATGAAATCAGAAAGTTTTAAAGTAAGAAAGGGACCGGTATTTACCAATCTTTTATTGGCAGATGAAATCAACCGGGCACCGGCAAAAACTCAGGCTGCTTTGCTTGAAGTGATGCAGGAACATCAGGTCACTCTGGAGGGGCGTGCAATGCCTGTGTCAAAACCTTATATGGTGCTGGCAACACAGAATCCGATTGAGCAGGAAGGCACTTATCCCCTGCCGGAAGCACAATTAGACCGTTTTTTATTTAAAGTGTTAATTGCTTATCCAGAGGATAAAGAAGAGCTGCAGCTGGTGCAGCATATTACGGATAAAAAATTAGGTGACAAGCTGGATGTTTCAAAAGTCACTAGCTGTGTTAAAGCTGAGACCATTTCGATGCTGCAGCAGCATGCCGCTTCTCTGGAAATTGATGAAAAAGTGGTGCAATACGCTATCAATATTGTTCGTGCGACACGAAAATGGCCGGGTATTTCTATCGGTGCCGGGCCGCGTGGAGGTATTGCTCTGATACGGGCGGCAAGAGCCTGTGCAGTGGTTGACGGGCGTAATTTTATTACCCCGGATGATGTCAAAAAAATTACCCTGCCTGCCATGCGGCATCGTATTATTCTCTCCCCGGAAATGGAGCTGGAAGGTGTTCATGTGGATCGGGTTCTGGAAAATATTCTGGAAAAAATCGAAGCACCAAGAAGCTGATATTGTGTTTGACTTGATTAAACAGTTTTTTTATTCACTCTGGCATAGACTGAAGCCGGGCAAGAATTTATTTATTTTACTGGTCTTACTCTGCCTGCTCGGTGTGTTGGTTTCAATCTGGCCTGAGCTGTTATGGCTTTGGACTGCAGCTTTAATTCTGAGTTCACTCCTGGTAACAGTGGATCTTTTTCGTCTTTATGGCATGAAAAAATTACAGATTGAAAGAGACTCTCCGGGAAAAATGTCACTGGGTCTCTGGCATGATATAAAACTGACCCTGCATTATGAGGCAGGAAATTTTTCAGCAGAGCATCTTCGGGTAAAAGTGTTTGACCTGTATCCGGTGAACTGTGAATACCGTCATTTGCCGCAGCAATTACTGCTTAAGTCCGGACCTGATTTAAGCCAAAGGGCAACGATGCATTACCAGATTAAACCATTAAAAAGAGGTAATGAGCAGTTTCTCGGAGTGCAGTGCCTGATTGATTCACCCTGGTGCTTCTGGTTGAGAAATTACACGGTTGATGAAACGTCCTCTACCATGGTGTATCCCAACTTTGCCGCCATTAGTCAGTATGCTTTGTTAGCAACAGAAAACCGTTTGAGTCAGTTAGGGATCAGAAAAACCCGTCGTCGTGGTGAAGGTATGGATTTTAATCAACTGCGTGAATACCGGGAGGGTGATTCATTAAGACAGATTGACTGGAAAGCAACATCAAGACTAAGAAAACTGATTTCTCGAGAATATCAGGATGAAAAAGATCAGGAAATTTTGTTTTTACTGGATTGCGGGCGAAGAATGTTATCTCACGATGATGAACTATCGCATTTTGATCATACTCTCAATGCCATGTTGTTACTTTCCTATGTTGCTCTGCATCAGGGTGATGCCATTGGTTTCAGTACTTTTGGTACCGGTGATGAAGACGATGGACATGGACAGTCACAACGCTGGTTTCCTGCTAAGAAGGGGATGGCAACCATTCAGTCATTACTTAATAGTGTTTATGATCTGCATGCCCGTGCCGTGACGCCGGATTATACTCAGGCCGTGATACAATTATTACTCAGGCAGAAAAAACGTGCTTTGATCATTGTGTTGACCAATTTACGTGATGAAGACAGTCATGATCTGCTCAATGCGCTGCAATTACTCAAACGTAAACATCTGGTTATTTTAGCCAGCTTAAAAGAACAGGCATTAGAAAAAGTAATGGACAAACCCGTTGACAATTTTTCTGATGCGCTATTACTGGCTTCTACCTGTGATTATCAGGCTCAACGTAAAAAAATGTTTGAAAGTTTACATGCTCGCGGTGTTAATTATTTAGATGTGACGCCGGATAAGCTGGCCATTCGACTGGTTAATCGTTACCTGGATATCAAGAGCAGTGGGCAGCTGTAGAAACATAAAAAACAGGAGCTTCTTTGAAAATTTCATTAATTGCCGCTATGGCGGATGATCGGGTGATTGGTCTTAATAATAAGTTACCCTGGAAACTACCGGCGGATCTGGCCTGGTTTAAAAAGAATACCTTGAATAAGCCAATTGTTATGGGACGAAAGACCTGGGAGTCTTTACCCTTTAGACCTCTGCCCGGACGTGATAATATCATTATTACCCGTGATAAAAATTATCAGGCAGTCAATAAAAACCATCAATTAATTTCAGATGCTATTATCTGCAGCTCGATAGATGAGGCAATTGCCTATGCACAAAATAAAGGGCATGAAGAGCTGATGTTTATTGGCGGGGCAACACTCTATGAACAAGTGCTTGAAAAAGTGGACCGTTTATATTTAACTCTGGTAAAAGGACAATTTGCCGGTGATGCCTGGTTCCCTGAAATTGATTTTTCAAACTGGCGTGAACATTACAGTCAGGAAAATGTGCCCGATGAAGATAATCTGCACCATTATCGTTTCAGTATTTATGAGCGGCGTTAATGCCGGCAAAATGAAGTTTTACAGTCATACCCGATAAGCGGTAATATTGATACAGGATGATAGTTATTATATGTCTGAAAAAATACTATTTAGCGTGTTTGAATCTGGTTTTAATCTGGATTTAACAACGCTGTGCGAGCAAGAAAATATTCATCAGACAATGTTTACAACAAATCGCAAGATGATTGCCCAGCTTAAAAAATCTGAACCTGATTTTATTATCGCGGAATTTATCTATTCACCCTCTTTGGGAACACAGATTAGTAATCTGGATGGTTTACTGGGCAGTGTTGAACGTTATTGCAGTAAGACACAGCTTATTATATTTACTGAAAGTCGATACAGGGAAAAGCTTGAAAGTATCAGAGACAAATTTACGCTTCATTATGTGCTTGAATATCCAGTGCAGCAATCTG
>DAOVUK010000491.1 GCA_030632625.1 Gammaproteobacteria bacterium | reverse complement strand
TTAACTTTATGATTATCAATAACTTAATTTTACAAAAAAGAAACCCCCTCAGTCCCCCTTCGCCTCGTGGTGCCTACTTTTGGTGAAAAAGGGGGAAGCTAAGAGCAGTTTTGCAAGTACCTCTATACATTACTGCTTTAATTTTTGTTGTAATAATTGATTGACCTGAGCGGGATTGGCCTTGCCCTTAGAGGCCTTCATTACCTGCCCGACAAAAAAGCCAATGAGCTTATCCTTACCCGATTGAAATTCTGCAACCTGTGCGGGATTATTATTAATCACTTCATCAATAATGGCTTCAATAGCATCTGTATCAGTGATTTGCTTTAAACCTTTTTTATCTATAATCGCATCAGCATCACCTTCACCTGCCCACATGGCCTCAAACACATCTTTAGCAATTTTTCCGGAAATAGTATTGTCTTTAATACGCTGCAGTAAATCTATTAATAATTCTGCAGACACAGGGCAGTCTTTAAAGTCCATATTGTTTTTATTGAGCAAAGCAGACACATCGCCCAACAGCCAGTTAGCCGCCATCTTGGCATCACCGATAGTTTGTTGAACCTGCTCATAGTAATCAGCCAGATCCCGATCAACAGTCAGGGCCGCTGCATCTTTCCCTGTCAGGCCTAATTCATCAATAAAACGAGTATACTTAACATCAGGCAGTTCAGGCAAATCTGCGCGAATGGCCTCTATTTCTTCATCTGAAATAACAATTGGCAATAAGTCAGGATCAGGGAAATAGCGATAATCATTCGCTTCTTCCTTACTGCGCATAGGACGGGTTTCATTTTTATCTGCATCATAGAGACGCGTTTCCTGAACAACCCTGCCGCCGCTTTCAAGAATATCCATTTGTCGTTCTATTTCAACATTAATGGCCTTTTCCACGAAACGAAAAGAGTTAATGTTCTTTAATTCTGCCCGTGTACCAAATTCTTCCTGTCCCTTGGGGCGTAGAGAAACATTGGCATCACAACGAAAAGATCCTTCCTGCATATTACCATCAGAAACCCCCAGGTAACGTACAATAGAATGAATTTTTTTCATATAGGCCACGGCTTCAACAGCACTGCGCATATCAGGCTCTGAAACAATTTCCAATAGCGGCGTACCAGCACGATTCAAATCAATCCCGGTCTGACCATGAAAGTTTTCATGTAGAGATTTACCGGCATCTTCTTCCATATGTGCCCGGGTTACACCAATACGCTTGGTCACACCATTATCCAGTTCAATATCAATATATCCTTCACCTACAATAGGATAGTACAATTGACTGATCTGATAGGCCTTAGGAGAATCAGGATAAAAATAATTTTTCCGGTCAAAGACGGAACGATTATTAATCTTCGCCCCCACTGCCAAACCAAACATAACCGATTTTCTCAGTGCTTCCCCGTTAAAAACAGGCAATACGCCCGGCAAACCCATATCGACAGTGCTCATCTGAGTATTTGGCTCTGCACCATAGGCCGTTGAAGAACCAGAAAATATCTTAGATTTGGTGGACAATTGCACATGGATTTCCAAACCAATAACGACTTCCCATTGCATAACAATTATTAACCTCTTATAAAAACAGTGTTAAGTGTTAAGTGTTAAGTGTTAAGCAAGAGCGTAGAGCAAGAGGCAAACCGAGAGCAGGCAACTGCTTTTATCTTTATCTTTTACTTTTAACTTAGCACTTAGCACTTTTCTTTATTCAAACAACTCAGGTACTTTAGTATGCCAGTCAGTCTGCTGTTGAAACTGATGGGCTGCATTTAATAACTTTGACTCTGAAAAATGCTGACCAATTAACTGTAAGCCTACCGGCATATTATTCACAAAGCCTGCTGGAATCGACATTCCCGGTAAACCGGCCAGATTGACTGCTATAGTATAAATATCGGATAAATACATAGTGATGGGATCATCACTAAACTCTCCCAGATTAAAGGCCGTCGAAGGAGCAGCCGGTCCCATAATAACATCAACTTCTTTAAAGGCCTGCTTGAAATCATCACTGATCAGGCGGCGGGTTTTCTGCGCTTTCACATAATAAGCATCATAAAAACCCTCTGATAAAGCATAAGTTCCAATCAGTATGCGGCGTTTTACTTCAGCACCAAAACCTTCACCACGAGAACGAATATACAGATCATTCAAGTCTTTTGGATCTTCACAACGATGACCAAAACGCACACCATCCATGCGCGATAAATTAGAAGAACATTCTGATGGTGCAATAATGTAATAAGTGGGTACTGATAATTTACTATTAGGCAGGCTTATTTCACTGACCACAGCCCCCATTTTTTCATACTCTTTAACTGCATCTTCAATCACTTTAGCTACCGAATCATCCAGACCTTCAGCAAAATACTCTTTCGGTAAGCCTATTTTCAGACCTTCAAGACTATCCTTTAAATTGGCCGTATAATCAGGCACAGCTTCATCCACACTGGTCGAATCTCTTGCATCAAAACCAGCCATCACATTGAGCATCAAAGCGGCATCTTCTGCCGTACGAGTCATGGGTCCAGCCTGATCCAGACTGGAGGCAAAGGCAATCATGCCATAGCGGGAAACACGGCCATAGGTTG
>DAOVUK010000270.1 GCA_030632625.1 Gammaproteobacteria bacterium | reverse complement strand
TGCTGACGGGTAATGTCGCGGCACTGGATGCGGTAGAAAAAGCCATCAAAGGTACTTCCCGGATATTGCTTAAGTAACGATAGGGATTAATTCTGGTCAGCAGCGATAAAATCAATGGTAAAGTAAGCAGACCGTGGATCAGGAGTACTGCAATCACCAGCAGCATATATTTCCATAACCCGATAATGACATCGATTCCCTGTTCAGCAACCACATAACTGATCAAACTGAATACACCAATAGGGGTCAGCTTGATGATCCATTCAGCAATTTTAAGCATGGCATTACTCATTGCTGTTGATATCTTCAATAAGGTTTTATGATCTTCATCTTCCAGATATAAAGTAGCAATACCCAATAAAACACCAAAGACAATAACCTTCATCAAATCACCTGTTGCCAGGGCTTGAAAGATGTTGGTCGGGATAAAACTGAGAAACATTTTTGTCCCTGAAAAATCATCCACTTCACCTGCCTTAGCATAGACAAGCCCCTCTGATGAAACCACATCGCCGATATTAAAAATATTCATCATAATAATCGCCAGAAGGACTGATAAAGCAGTGGTCAGTAAATACAGGAGTATTGTCTTAAGACCAATATTTTTTAACTGTTCCAAGGTACCTAAGCCTGATACGGCAGCAAAAATAGAAGCAAAAACCAGAGGTACAACCAGCATCTTTAAAAAGCTGACAAATGCCATACCTATCACTTTTTGCTGTAGGGCGATTTCAGGTAAAACAATACCAAAAACAATTCCCAGCAGGATACCGGCTACCACCAGTTTGTTGAGTGATGAATGCCGTTGAATCAGTTGAAACATAAAGATTTCCTGTTAATTATTAGCTGAGTGATACTCTCAGAAAAGTGAATGGATTTTATCATACTAACCATGCCCTGAAGAATATTTTAAATTTGTCTGACCCGAAAAGTACGGCCTTTTAATTTTCCCTCACCTATTTTTCTCAACGCATCTTGAGCAACCTCCCGACTCACGGCAACATAAGCTTTATTAGGAAAGAGCTGAATTTTCCCGACTTGCTTTCCGCTAATACCATTTTCTCCTGTTAAGGCACCCAGAATATCGCCAGGTCTGAGCTTTTGTTTTTTTCCGCCATCAATTTGTAAAGTGACCATTGATGGTTGATAGCTTGGTTTGTCCAATAAGTTGATTGGGGGTATCGCTTCCGGCTCAATGCTTGTTTGCAGAAATTCTTCCAGCTTAGCTAACTTAAATTTTTCTTTGTCAGTAATAATGGTTAAAGCAATACCCTTATTACCCGCCCGCCCGGTTCTGCCAATACGGTGGACATGTACCTCAAGCTCACGGGCAATTTGATAATTAATCACAGCATCCAGAGATTCTATATCCAGACCACGAGCAGCCACATCGGTGGCAACCAGAATTGAAATGCTCTTATTCATAAACCGAACCAGTGTTTGATCACGGTCCCGTTGTTCCATATCACCATGCAGAGCCATAACACTGAAACCAAAATAGCTCAGTTCATCAGCTACTTCCTGGGTCTCAATCCTGGTATTACAAAAAACCACTGCCGATTCCGGCTGGTACTGCTGCAATAACAGGCGCAATATAGTCAAACGGTGCAGATTATCTTCCGCTTTAAATAAATGCTGTTGAATCGTGGAATTATCATGGGTTGATTCAACATGAACGGTAACCGGCTGCTGCATAATACGTTTGGCAACGGCTTTTATTTGATCGGGAAATGTCGCACTGAACATGAGGGTTTGTCTGTCCCTTGAGATTCGCTCAATAATATTATCCAGTTGTGACTGGAAACCCATGTCCAGCATACGATCGGCTTCATCAAGCACCAGCAGATTGACATCATCCAGTTGCAACGTGCCTTTACCCAGATGATCTTCAATGCGCCCCGGCGTACCGACAATAATATGAGCACCATGCTCCAGTGAGCCTACCTGTGGTCCAAACGGCATTCCCCCGCAAAGGGTTAACACTTTAATATTATGGATAGCACGACCCAGCTTACGAATTTCTTTAGCCACCTGATCAGCCAGTTCACGAGTGGGACAAAGTATAAGTGACTGAATACGAAAGCGCTTTACATTGAGTTTTTCCAACAGTCCCAGACCAAAGGCTGCTGTTTTTCCTGAGCCGGTCTGCCCCTGGGCAATAACATCTTTGCCCTTTAAAATATGCGGCAGACTCTGTTCCTGTATGGGCGTCATGAACTGATACCCCAGAGTAGAGAGATTTTTAAGCAGAGCGGGATGCAGTTTCAGGGATGTAAAGTCAGTCTGGCTCAAGGGAATTGTCCTTTATTAGTGCGGTATTTATGCAAATATCGTGGAAGGATAACATTCAAAGAGGATTGTGTCACAAAATACAACTTATATTGGCAGTCGCCTGTCGTTTTTATCAGCGCTGTCTGAGGGAAAGCAGGAATAATAGAGTTGCTGTGCTATGCTTTAAATCAATATGTATATCAAGTAGTTTTATATTTACTGCAAAGCATATAAATTAACTAATAAAAACTCACAATTCCGTTGTTTTTATAGCCCTTTTGGAATTATATTTATGAGATATCGACCATTTTTATTCATTTGTTATCTGTTCATTTCTGCAGTTTTCTCCCCCCTCTATGCTGAATCCCTGATAATAGGTGGAACAGGCACCGATCTGGGTACATTTAAGCTGCTGATAGAAGAATTTAGTAAGAGTCATCCACACGATGAAATTAAAATACTGCCGAGTATGGGCAGCAGTGGTGGAATCAAAGCCTTAAAACACCAAAAAATCCAACTTGCTCTTACCAGCAGACCACTGAAAAGCACTGAGATCTCCTCAGAATTACAAATTATCCACTATGCTGACACCCCCCTGGTATTTGCTGTCGCAGACACATTAGTGCAGCAAAATGTGAGCAAATCTCAGGTTAACCATATCTATACCGGCACACTCAAACAATGGCCTGACGGCAGTCCGGTTCGACCCATTTTAAGACCATTTCAGGATTCAGACAGCAAAATACTGATTAATACCATGTCAGAATTCCAAACGAGTTTTATTCGCTCCTACCAACGCAGAGGGATACCTGTAGCTCTGACCGATCAGGATTCTGCAGATATGATTGCCAGTGTACCGGGGGCCATTGGCACTTCAACATTATCTCTCATTCTAAGTGAAAACAGACCGATTAAAGCCCTGAAACTTGATGGTATCGCAGCAACAATAGAAAATCTTATTAACAAAACGTATCCAATGTATAAAAAATTATATTTTGTTTATAACGAAAATAATAAACCGCAAATTGTGGATGCATTCATTCATTTTATCTATTCAGAAAAAGGGCAATCTATATTATTAAACACCGGCCACCTGACGATACGATAGCTCTATGAAAATAAGACAGCTGGCAGAACACAAGCTTAAAAAAACAATAAAACTATTGGCAGGTGCAATTGCGCTGCTTGTCATTCTGATTGTACCTGCCGGTTATTATTATATCCAGCATCAGAATTTGTCCGTTACCCTTCAGCATACTGCAGATATTGCTGCTGATGATATTTCTGTCTATATTTTTAAAAATCCAGATACCTGGAGCTATCAGGAAGCCCGGCTTATCGGCTTTCTGGAAAAACACATCAATACAAATAAAAGGCAGGTTTTATTGATTAGTCAGCAACATGCTGTTCATATTATCACCGGTGAGATTCCAGAAAAAACAATACGACTTGTCCGTCATGCCAATGTCAGTGATGGTGTCAATATAGTTGCCCAGGTTCAAATACAGGCCAGTTTACAGCCAGTCATTATCAATACTGTCCTGACATTTATATTCAGTTTGTTTCTGGGGTTAATGATTTATGCCATATTATATTTCTGGCCCCTCAAAGCATTGAAACATGCCATGCTGCAGCTCAATGAGGCTCATCATAAACTTGAGATTGAGATCCATGAAAAACAGGCCCTGCTGCAGAAGGCTGAAAAGTTAAGCCAAAAACTCCATGATATGGCTATGTATGATGCCTTAACCGGTCTGTCTAATCGTGTGCTGTTTAATGACCGCTTGTCCCATGCTATTGAAACAGCAAAACGCCGCAAAGAAGAATTTGCACTCCTGTTTATTGATCTGGATCGATTTAAAACCATTAATGATTCTTTTGGCCATGATATAGGAGACAAAGTCCTTCAGATGGTTGCTCAAAGGCTTAAGAATCTCGTGCGTAAGGAAGATACAGTGGCTCGCTTAAGTGGTGATGAATTTACTATTCTTATGATGAAGTTGAATTATGCCCAGGATGCACCGCTGTTATCAGAAAAGATTTTAAAGAGTTTATCTGAACCTATGTTAATTGATGATCATAGGCTCTATGTGTCCAGTAGTATCGGCATCAGTCTTTATCCCAAAGATGACATTGAAGCTGAAAATCTTTTAAAGTTTGCTGATGCTGCAATGTATAAAGCTAAAAGAGAAGGAAGAAATAACTTTCAATTTTATACAGCAGAAATGCCAGAATAAGCATTTGAACATAATGTAATGGCAGCAAATTTCTATTCTAAACTGGACAATACACCGACCAGTACCACAACAATTCCCAGCAACAGAAACAGAGTAATTGCAATGTTCCAGTGTTGTAGAGAACGCTCACTATAATCCCATATTCTTTGCCATGAGTGCTTCTGCCAAAGAAAGCCCACTTTAGTACACCAGCGGTACAAGCTGTCAAATTTCATCTTCTCTATTGAACGTCTGATCGCTGCAGGCCAGGATTGTTTAAACCATCGGCTTAAATAGTCCGGCTGCGGCACAGCAGTCAGAGCATAATCATATTTCGATGCTAACCACCCGGTGGCTATGACAAGCAGCGCAAACCCCATTCCAAAATAAGTAATAAAGAAATGGACTAAATTTTCGTACTGCTTCCATACGACAGGATTAGCAAGTCCTATCCCTATAGCAGCAGCATAAATTCCGCTAATAACAAGCGCTGCATAGACGGGTAACATCTTCAACTGTGCCTGTATCAAGCCGGCAAGAATAGCGTAGACTATAGCAATAATACCCAGACTCTGGATAATCATTCCCAGCCCGGGGGAAACAATTTCACCAAGAGGCAGCCAGCGTACTAGTCCAAGCAAGCCGACAGTAATAGGAATACCGCCCAGCAGCACCGCCACTACCGGGCAGGATGAACGACACCCCCAAGGACACCAGAGTCTTAGACACAATGCGCGTTGCGTGTGTGCATGGTGTATATACTCCATCGATACATACAAATCTGCAGAAGAGGACTGAAGCATT
>DAOVUK010000409.1 GCA_030632625.1 Gammaproteobacteria bacterium | reverse complement strand
CCATGTAATTATTTTTCTAAAGTTTATTTCAATTTTGTCGAAATAATATAAAACAGCTCTAAAACATTAATTTCATGTACTACAATGTTGAGAGATACCTCATTAGTTTTATCTTTACCCATATCTTTTAAAAAGAATAAAAACAGCAAATGAAAATTAAAAACAAAATATTACTTTCAGGATTAATTATTGCGATACTGCCTGTTACTATCGCCAGTTTTACAGTCAGAGATATTGCTGCATCTCAAAGCAGGGAGGCACTGGAATCGGCAGCTAAAGAGCGTTTGTTATCAACCAGAGAACTAACCAAAGACCACATTGAATCCTATTTTAAAATTATCCGGGGACAAATTAAGAGTTTATCAGAAAATAAAATGGTCATTGATGCCGCTAATGGTTTTAAGCTCAGCAATAATGTGGGTTTCGGCACATTTATGGGCAATAGAGAGCAGGAGATTAAAAAAGAGCACAAGCAAATGAATGATTATTACAATAATACATTTGCTAATGCCTATCGAACGCGCAATGGGGGAGAAAATATATCCGTCAATCAAATAATTTCTGGTTTATCTGATAATACCATTGAGCATCAATACCGATTTATACAAAAAAATGCCAATTCTCTGGGTGAGAAACATAAATTAACTGATCTTAAAGATAGCTCTGTCTATAATCATCAGCATAAAAAATTTCATCCTTCTTTTCGGGATTATCTGCAAACTTTTGGTTTTTATGATGTTTTTATTGCTGATCCGAATACAGGTAAAATTATTTATTCTGTATTTAAAGAAATTGATTTTTTTACCTCTCTTAAAGATGGACCTTTTGCTCAAACCGGAATTGGAGAAGTGTTTAGATTAGCAAATCAGGCGACTACCAGCGACTTTGTAGTGATGAGTGATTTTGCACCCTATTTACCTTCTTATCATGACCAGGCGGCATTTATTGCCTCACCCATTTTTGATCAGGGCAAAAAAACAGGTATTCTTATTTTTCAATTATCTATTGATAACATCAACAGGATATTAACACACAATAAAAAATGGTCAGATGTTGGTTTAGGACAGTCAGGTGAAACATATATTGTTGCTAAAGATAAAAAAGCCAGGACGATTAATCGCTTATTAATAGAAGATAAACAACTGTATTTTGATAAAATGCAGGAAGCCGGGATGTCTAAACAAGAAATTAAGGTGATCCAGTCTAAGGCCAGTAACATTGGTCTGCAGCATTTTGATACCGAGGGGGTTAATAATGCGCTGTCAGGACAAAGCGGCTTTTCAATTTTTACTGGTTATTTAGGCAATAAAGTTTTATCAGCCTATACGCCGCTTAATATAAAAGGCGTCAACTGGATACTTCTGGCTGAGATTAGTGCAAAAGAGGCTTTTGCCCCGATTGAGGCACTCAATAATTCTATTCTAAAAACGGTTATTTTATTATTGGCTATTATAATAATACTGGTAACAATTCTTTCTATATGGTTCGCAGGAACGATTGCGAATCCTATTGTCCGTTTGAGTAAAATACTGATTAATGTGGGTGATAATGCTGACTTAAGTTTACGGGCGACTGTCGAATCTAAGGATGAAATTGGCTCCGCAGCATCAGCATTTAATATCATGATGGATAACATGTCTGAAAGTATTCGTCATGTCACTGAGGCATCAATGCAGCTTTCTACTACTGCAGAACAGACTGCGGCAACAACAGAAAGAATGAACCAGACCTTAGAAGAACAAAATCAACAGACAAGTCAGATTTCTTCTAAAATATTGCAAATGAATTCTACCGTGGATGAGGTTGCAAATCATACAACTCATGCAGCAAATGCGGCCACTGAAGTGAATGCTGAAGTTGAAAAAGGTCAAACTGCTATGCTGGAAACCATCAATGTGATTGAAAAACTTTCAGATGATATTGATGGTACGGCTGGAGTAATCGGAGATATTGAAAAAAATAGTACTGAAATTGCCACAATACTGGAAGTGATACAAGGTATTGCTGAGCAAACTAACTTATTGGCACTTAATGCTGCAATTGAGGCAGCTCGTGCAGGTGAACAGGGCAGGGGGTTTGCGGTGGTTGCGGATGAAGTGCGTACACTGGCCAGTCGAACTCAGGATTCTGCACAGGAAATTAATAAAACAATTGAAAAACTGCATACAGCTTCCCGTCATGGAGTTGAATCAATGGGACTCAGTCAGGAACGGGCAAAAGAAGCCGTTATACATGCTAAAGATACCGGTGATACCTTAAATACAGTTGTTGCTGCAGTGACTAAAATAAGGGATATGAGCAGTCAAATTGCGATTACGACTGAAAATCAGAGTTCTCTGGCAGGTGAAATCAGTACTACTATTTCGCAAATTGAACAGATGACTGAACAAAATGTCACTGGTGCATATGAAACATCAAAAGCAAATGAAGAAATATCATCATTAGCACACAAATTACAACAGCAGGTTGAGGGCTTTAAATTATAGAAAATATGAAGATTTAATAATTTATTTTATTGTTTTTATCCGTAAAGTTTAATTGTCACTAGGAGTTGGCAATACGCTTAGTTCATGAAGAAAACTTAGGGACAGGAAATTATTTCGTTCCCTTTCCTTAGTGAGTATAACGACGAAGAACAGGTTTATATTGTTTAACAAGCGGATGCTCGACACCCAACCAAGCAATGAGTGTTAACATTGATCGCCTGGCAAAGTCATCAGTAAAATATTTGTCTTTATCCATAATCTTCTGTAATTGCTTGAAGCTTTTTTCATAATCCTGATTAACGATAAAAAATGCTGCCCGCTGCTGCATGGCGGCTAAATCATCATCAACATTATCAGACTGAGCCAATAGGGCATCTAAATCGGTAATCTCATTGGCAATAGCGAAAAAATCCAGTTCTTGTTTAAAGCGGGTTACGTCACTATTTTTAATAATATTCGCGGGTAAAGAGTCAAATAAAGTGAGCGCTTCCTGAAATCGTCTTTCATATTTCAATAATTTACCAATGGCCAGGGGTAAACGTGGATTATCTGGATCTTTTAAAATCTCCTGGGTGATCATGTCATAAGCATTATTCTGATTGCCTTTTCCATATTCCTCGATTGCCAGGGCAATAATCTGATCAGAATCTCTGGCGATATATTGATCGACCAATTCAACCAAATCCTGCTCTGGCTGATAACCATGCCTGGATTCTACTATCTCTGAATTTCGATACAGTTTTAAGGTTGGTACACTGCTAATACCTATTTCACGGGTAATTTTCAACTCACTATCAGCATCAATATTTATCAATAACAAGCGTCCTTTATAATCATGCACAAGTTTGTCCAGGAGAGGGTATTGGCGTAAACAGGGCCCCGCTTTTTGGACCAAAAGTTAACCAGAACAGGACCCCGGTTTGAATTTTCAATGACAAGGGACTGGAAATTTACCCTATTAGCAGCATGGATATAGGGTGAATTAATACTATCGACGGGACTGACCAAATAGAGTAATTCATCTTTACACTTGTAGGGGCGAATTCATTCGCCTGGATGTGAGTCTACAATCTCGCAAGGCGAATGAATTCGCCCCTACATATGATAGGCATTCTTTAAAGAACATGAAT
>DAOVUK010000144.1 GCA_030632625.1 Gammaproteobacteria bacterium | reverse complement strand
GGGAGAATAAAATGAATCCAGCACTATGGGTCGCAAAAACAGGATTAGACGCACAACAAACCCGTCTTCAGGTCGTCTCTAATAACCTGGCCAATGCCAGCACCACAGGATTTAAAAAAGATCGCGCTGTTTTTCAGGACTTAATCTATCAAAATATCAGACAACCCGGTGCTCAGGCTACCCAGGATACGGTTTTGCCTTCAGGTTTGATGCTGGGTACCGGTGTACGAGTTGCGGCGACACAAAAAATGCATATGCAGGGCAATATTATTCAGACTGGAAATTCATTGGATTTAGCCATCCAGGGAGATGGCTATTTCCAGATACTCAGACCCAATGGTGATATTGGCTATACCCGGGATGGTTCGTTTCAGATTGATGAACAGGGAAGAATCGTGACTTCTGATGGTATGCTGATGGAACCTGCAATCACCCTGCCTGAGCAAACATTGTCTGCGACCATTGGCATTGATGGAACAGTCAGTGCTTTAGAGCCGGGAAATACGACACCGACTAATGTCGGCACAATTGAAACTGCTTCATTTATTAATCCACCGGGTTTAATGCCAATTGGCGATAATCAATTTCTGGAAACGGTTTCCAGCGGCTCTCCCACAACAGGAACGCCTGCTGAAGATAACCGGGGAAGCTTATTACAGGGCTTTCTGGAAAGTTCTAATGTCAATACAGTAGAAGAGCTGGTGAATCTGATTGAAACTCAAAGAACCTTTGAAATGAATTCCAAATCTTTGTCGACAGCGGATCAAATGCTTCAATATATTACTCAGAATATATAATTAAGTTGTATTGTGAGGTACACAATGATTTTTAAAATGCGTTTTTTATTTATTAGTCTTATTTTAACGTTACTGTCCGGATGTGCAGCTCAGCGTCTTGATCATAATCCTAAATATGCGCCAGTCAGACCGCAAGCGGTGATCACAAAACCGCAAAATACCGGGGCAATTTATTTAACCAGCAATAACATTAATTTATTTGAAACCGTTAAGGCACATCGGGTAGGGGATATCTTAACCGTTGTCTTTGATGAAAAAACCACGGGTAAAAAAGAGACTAAGACAGAAGACAAAAAAGGTATGACGGTCGGATTGTCGAATCCAACTGTTTTTGGCAAGGCGGTCACAACCGATGCCACAACAGGTAATGCTAATGCAGATACTGGTCTCGGCTTAGCTAATGAATTACTTCAGGCACTGAATATGAGTGTTGCTTCCAACAATGACTTCAAATCCAAAGGTAAAAGTGAACAGAAAAATAGTTTGACGGGTAATATTGGCGTGACCGTCGTTGAAGTTCTGCCGAATGGAAATCTTGTCGTTCAGGGTGAAAAACTGGTCACCATTAATCAGGGTGATGAATATATCCAGCTTTCAGGTATTATTCGAGGTCGGGATGTTGGCCTGGATAATAAAATATCTTCATCAAAAGTAGCCAATGCACAAATTGTTTATAGTGGTGTCGGTTTAACGCATGACTCTAATTCCGGTGGTTGGGGCAGCCGTTTCTTCCTAAGCGATGTTTGGCCATTTTAAAAATAAATTTAAATATTCTTTCTTGTTATCGTAGAGACGTTGCATGCAACGTCTCTACACTCTCCTATTGGCACCTTTCTTGCTTTATCTTTTATAAAGACTTCTATAAAACTTAAAACGTGATTTTTTTGACTGTCTTTAATGACATAGGATGGTGGACTATGAGGCAATATTTATTTGTTTCTTTATTGGTATTTGGATTTATTTCAAATACTGTCTTTGCTGAGCGGATTAAAGATATTACCTCGGTTGCCGGTATTCGAGGTAACCATCTGGTGGGGTATGGCCTGGTGGTTGGCCTGGATGGCTCGGGTGATTCCAGTGCCTCGTTTACTGATGACAGCATGCGAAATATGCTGGAGCAGCTGGGGATTACTTTACCGCCTGGTGCCAATCTACCAATAAAAAATGTTGCGGCTGTTTCTTTAATTGCTGAATTACCGCCTTTTACTAAACCGGGTCAGAAAATTGACGTGAATGTCTCTTCTATTGGTAATTCAAAAAATTTACGGGGCGGGACTTTACTCATGGCACCATTAAAAGGTGCAGATGGACAGATTTATGCTGTGGCTCAGGGAAATTTAGTGGTTCTTGGTTTGAGTGTCTCGGGAGATGATGGTTCATCAGTCACTATTAATGTGCCTACCGGAGGACGAATTCCTAATGGTGCGACGGTTGAGCGTGAAGTGCTGACATCATTTATTGGCGGTAATTCGATCACACTGAATCTGCACCGTCCGGACTTTACCACAGCACATCGACTGGCTGAAACCATTAACGATACTATGGGGCTTGGAACAGCACATGCTGTGGATGCCTCTTCTGTCAGAGTGAGTGCCCCCAAAGAGCTGTCACAAAAAGTCTCCTATCTTTCCATGCTGGAAAATCTGACCTTTCTGCCAGGTACTGCAGCGGCAAAAATTGTGGTTAATGCCAGGACGGGGACAGTAGTGATTGGGAAAAATGTCATTGTTCAGCCCGCTGCTGTCACACATGGTAATTTGACCGTTACGATCACCAATGATCCTACTATCAGCCAGCCTGCGGCTTTTTCAAGAGGGGGAGAGACTGTGGTGGTACCTAAATCAGATATTGATGTTGCGGCGACAAATAGTGGTGCATTCCTGTTTAACCTGGGTGTGACTCTGGATGAAGTGGTCAGAGCTGTCAATAATATCGGTGCCAGTCCTGCTGAACTGGTGGCAATACTTGAAGCATTAAAAGCAGCAGGCTCCTTAAATGCCGAATTAATCATAATATAGGTGGGTTGTCATGAGTATCGATTCTTTGCAGAATTTACCTTCCTTTGAAGCTAAGAGTAACATCTATACTGACTTAAATGGCTTGCAAAACCTGAAATTGTCTGCCAGAAAAGATGCTAAAAGTGCATTGCCTGAAGTTGCCCGGCAATTTGAAGCGGTGATGATCAGTATGATGATTAAAAATTTGCGTAAAACGGGTATGGACGATCCTCTTTTTAATAGTCAGGCGATGGATAGTTATCGGGATATGTATGATCAGCAATTAGGTATGGAATTGTCAAAAGGGCAGGGTATCGGTTTTGCAAAAACAATTGTTGAGCAAATGCAGTATCAGTCGGGACAGCTGCAATCGGGACAAGCTTCTTCAGAAGAAACGCTTGCATCTGAACATCGTGAGCCGGAAGCACTGATCATGCCGCAAAGACGCTTTTTTTCCGGCCATAATACGCCAGAGACTTATTCTTCTTCACAAGCGGGTGCGCTTGAGTTTAAAGCCAGGGAGAGTTCTTCACAGGCTGAGCAAATTCATCCGGGGATTTCGGCTGATTTCGCATCCCCTGAACAGTTTGTAGAAAAACTATGGACTCTGGCAGAACAAACGGCGCAAAAACTGCATGTATCACCCGAGGTTATTTTATCTCAGGCCGCTCTGGAAACAGGCTGGGGGCGGCATGTTATCTCTAATGGCCAGCAAAGTAGTTTTAACCTGTTTAATATCAAAGCTGATCCTGCCTGGCAGGGAAAACGAATGGATAAAGTATCTATGGAGTATGCTCATGGTAAATCCATCCGGCAAAAAAGTTCTTTTCGAGCTTATGACTCTTTTGAACAGAGTTTTAATGATTATGCTCATTTTATTAAAAACAACCCTCGCTATAAAACTGCTCTGGATACAACTGAAAAAGCGGAACAATCCTTGCATGATAAAAGTTACATAAAAGGACTACACAAAGCCGGGTATGCAACTGATCCGGATTATTCAAATAAGGTTTTGAAGGTTCTGAACAGTGAAGCAATTCAAAATCAGCGGCTTAATCAGACAAGATTAGCATCAAAATAATGTATTCCTGGACGCAATAGTTAAAGAGTATTTAATATTATCCGGCCTTTTATGTTAATGAAGCAGGGTATGATGAAGGTAAATTACAATGGCGAGCAGTATATTTGGTATTGGTACATCGGGTTTATTAACCGCTCAGCGACAATTGGCAACAGCCAGCCATAATATTTCTAATGTGAATACAGAAGGCTATGCCCGTCAGCGTGCGGAACAGGCTGCCCGTCTTCCTCAGTTCTCTGGTAGCGGCTATATTGGTACAGGGGTTGAAGTGCAGACAACTGTACGTCTGGCCAATGAATTTCTTGAAGAACAGGTTCGTACTTCAAATAGTGAATTTGGCAAATATGATGCCTTTTATGCACTTTCAACACAGGTTGATAACATCCTGGCAAATCCTGATTCTGGTTTAGCGCCTACCATGGAAAGTTTCTTTAGTGCTTTACAGGAAGTCAATGATAACCCCTCTTCAACACCGGCGCGACAGGTCCTGATCAGTGAAGCGAATACCATGACGGAACGTTTCAAGTTACTGGATGATCGTTTTATTCAGCTGAATAATCAAGTGAATCAGCAATTAACTGATTTGACACAGGAAATATCCGATGCTGCTCGCTCAGTTGCCAAACTCAATGTCAGCATTGTGCAAAGAACGGGTGCCGGACAGGGCGATTTACCCAATGATCTGATTGATCAGCGTGAAGTACTGATTAAACAGATCGCCGAAAAAATTGATGTCAGTGTTATTTATCAGGATGATGGTGCGGCTAACCTGTTTATTGGTTCAGGACAGTCTCTGGTGATAGGCAGTACTGCTGCCGTTATTTCAACCACCACAAATGCTTTTAATGCTGAAGATCTTGATATTGTTTTGCAACAGGGTTCAGGCAGTGTCAATATCACCAAAGCAGTCACAGGTGGTGAACTGCAGGGGGTGCTGGATTTCAAAGAGAATGTACTTGAGCCCAGTCGACGTAGTCTGGGTCGCATTGCAATTGCGCTGACTGAGGAAATCAATCAGCAGCATCAAATGGGAATGACGCTTCAGGATACTGGTGCAGGTTTTAATCTGGGTGGAAATTTTTTCTCTGATCTGAGTGGTCCTATTACCGGTTTACCCGGACCGGGTTCAACCACTAACGTTTCAGTCAGTATTACGGATAGTCGTGTGCTGTCAGTCAGTGATTACAGCCTGTCCCGGGATGGTGCCGGTGTTTATACTTTAACCCGGCTCAGTGATAATCAGACGTTTCCTCCACCGCCTGCAGCGCCTGTTAACACTATTGCGGCATTAAATGCAGTCATCTCCAGCACGGAAGGCTTTACGATTTCAAATGACATCGCAAATAATGAAGTTTTTCTGCTGAGACCCACTTTTGACGCAGCTGCGAATATTAATGTTCAAGTGAGTGATGTGCTTGATATTGCAGTTGCCAGTCCCATCGTTTCTGGGGCAATTAGCAATGCAGACGGCAGTGCTATTAATACGGGTACCGGTGATATCAGTCTGCCTCTGGAATATAGGACATCAACAGGCCAGACCTTGCCGTTGGTCAATACCAGTGCTGCAAACTTAACTGATATACCCATGACACCACAGGTTCAATTAGAATTTGAATCGGCTGCGGTGGTTGCTAATGAATTTGAAATTACTAATTTACCTGCGGGCACCACGATTGATTATTTTGATTTAGGCACGGGTGCCTGGGTGACGGGTGCGGCAGTATCACCCATACCTTATGATCCGGCCACTGATTCCGGCACGGTTTATATTGTTAATTATGCCAGTGGCGATTCATTTGCTTTTCAAATGAACGGCAGTCCAGATACCAATGACAGTTTTAAAATTGCTGAAAATAGTAAGCCCTATGATGATAATCGCAATGGTTTGTTAATGGTTAAGCTGCAAACGGCTAAAACGCTGGAAAATAATTCAACTGATTTTCAGGCGGGTTATGCCATGATCGTGTCTGATGTGGGTACTAAAACTCATTCGGCAGAAGTGGATTTACTGGCGCAGC
This sequence comes from Gammaproteobacteria bacterium, assembly GCA_030632625.1. Lineage (GTDB taxonomy): Bacteria > Pseudomonadota > Gammaproteobacteria > GRL18 > GRL18 > GRL18. The sequence goes on along the minus strand of DAOVUK010000144.1, from coordinate 1,504 downwards.
AAACTCTGGGTGAACAGGCAAAAGCCACAAGAGAAAGCTATTCAGGCGTTAATCTGGATGAAGAAGCTGCTGATTTATTAAAGTATCAACAGGCTTATCAGGCCGCTGCCAGGGTTATTTCGGCTGCTGATGAAATGTTTCAGGCACTTTTAGGTGCAGTTCGATAATGAATATGGAAATGATAGTGCGGGGTAATTAACAATGCGTGTTGCAACCAGTACCGCTTATTCTCAGGGTGTGACTTCAATGAACACCCAGAATTTTAAGCTCAATAAAACCATGCTGCAGCTTTCTACAGGTAAAAGAATTGTCACGCCGCAAGATGATCCTGTCGGTGCAGCCAGGGTGTTAGGTTTAAACCAGGCAAAATCAAGGACAGAACAATTTCAGGACAATATTAATACCTTAAAAAGTTCACTGCAAATTGAAGAAACGGCTCTGGATGGTATTGTGAATACTCTGCAAAGGGTTAGAGAATTAACCATACAGGCTAATAATGATACTTATGATGCCACCCAGCGTGCCGTTATTGCACTGGAAATTCAGGAACATTTTGAAGCGATAACGGCTTTTGCAAACACCACGAATGGTAATGGTGAATTTCTCTTTGGCGGCTTTAACAATCGAGACGTGCCGTTTGAAAATGTCGGCGGAACAGTTCACTATAATGGCGATCAGGGACAACAATTACTGCAGATCAGTGCCACCCGACAGGTTGCCAGTGGTGATAATGGCTTTGACACCTTTATGAATCTGCGCGGCAGTGATAATGGTAATATAGCAAACTCAAATCCCATGAGTGTTTTTGCCATTGTCAAAGAGCTGGAAATTGTGCTCAGCAGCAACGCCGGTTCACCCACTGCAACTGCAGAATCATTTCATGATTCTATGTCGCGTATTATTGGCAATATTGACGTTGCTTTAGGCCAGATAGTTGATGCTCAGGCGGCTATTGGGGCCAGACTCAATGCCGTTGAAAGCCAGGAAAATGTCAATGAAGATTATCTGGTGCAGCTGGCTACTACCTTGTCAGACACACAGGATCTGGACTATAACGAAGCCATCAGCCGTCTGGAACAGGAACAGATCGGACTGCAGGCCTCGCAACAAACCTTTACCAAGATTCAGGGGCTTTCGTTGTTTGATTTTTTATAATTTAGCAGCTAAATGGAGCATAGTATTTATTATTCGAGTGTTAATAAACTGCCGGCAATATGTCGTATACCATCTTCTTTAGTGAAATAATAAACGACTAAAATCTGTCCGTCTGGCATTTCTACAGACCAGGGGTAACCGACATCACCACAAAAACCGTCATCCCGAATAATAATTTCATCACCAATAAAATTTTCTGCAGAACTATCCATAAGATGGCCTCTGACGCCGAAGGGTTCATGGCGATAACCATAACAGATAAAAATTCTACCATCAGACAATCTTAATGGATGAGTAGGGTGACCGATAATTTCTCTTTCATTCCAATCTTCCCAGGTATGTCCTTTAT
>DAOVUK010000419.1 GCA_030632625.1 Gammaproteobacteria bacterium | reverse complement strand
TATTCCACAGCACGTTATTCAACGTGGCAACAATCGAAATCCCTGCTTTTTTTCAGAAAAGGATTACTTGCATTATCTGAACGATCTTATCGAATCAGCAAACAAATTTTCATGTTATATCCATGCCTATGTATTGATGACGAATCACGTCCATCTATTAGTGACGCCAATGATTGATTTTGGTATTTCACAAATGATGCAGGCACTGGGTCGGCGTTATGTATACCATATAAATAAAACCTACCACAGAACGGGTACATTATGGGAAGGTCGATTCAAAGCAAGTCTGATAGATTAAGACCGTTATCTTCTGACCTGTATGCGCTATATTGAACTGAATCCGGTAATTGCAAAGATGGTTCAACATCCAGGTGAATATCAATGGTCGAGTTATCATGTCAATGCACAGCCGGACGAAAAAAACTTTATAATTCGACATCCAGTATATGATCAGCTTGGTAATACTGCTGCCGAGAGGCAAGCGGCCTATCGTGAGCTTTTTCGGGAGGTCATGAATGATGACAGCATCCACCAGATACGAGATTCACTCAATCATGAACTGGTATTAGGGCGTTCGGACTTTAAAGATAAAATTGAAGAAATGACAAACAGGCAAACCAGACTGGGTAAGCCTGGCCGGCCTTGTGTCAAAGAAGAAGATGCTTGTTACTATATATTTGAGTAGTATATTAGTGACTATTGCTCTCTGACCCGCATTTTCTGGTATTTCAATTAATGCCAAATCCCTAACCAGCAATAAACTTCAGTTACAGTAAGAGTAATAATATAATTGCCGGCATAGCCTGTGTGCCGCTGATGACCGTGCTTTGTGTACTGGCCATTAATTCATGTTTTAAACTTTGGGCATCATACATCCGCTGAAAATCATTCACTTCCTGCAGTTGATTATCATCGTATAGATCCTGTACAAAGCCATGTGAAATGGTTTGATAATTTAAAGACACATCAATATCTAATTCACCCGTAACCGATACCGGAAAACGATAGATGATTTCATCACTGCCCAGATTAAAATCAGCATCATCAACAGCCTGCCCTTTTACCGCCACATCATTGGGAACATTTGATTTATCAAAGCCTTTGGGTGTCAGCCGATTATCTTTCAGATAGCGGGCACTGCGTAGTAATGTGAAATTAACAGCACCATCTGAATCAGCCATAATCGTTTCATAAACCTGTACCTGATCCGCTGCAGTGATCAGATTATAATGTGGTTCAAATACAGCCGCATCGCTATCATTATCAACACCGGCAATAGAACCATCAGCCTCTATCCTGCCTGATTCAAACACAACATTATTATTGCTGTCAGTCACCTTGAAGTGCAGCCACATACGCCGTGATGGATAAGACGTGGGTGTTTTATGGCCTGAATTGTTTTCCAGCTTTACCCGGGCTTGCAAAATACCATTATTCACTGAAGCTGAAACAATTTCTATATTGACGGCACTCTGCAGCATAGTACGCGCACGCTCAATAGCTAAGTCAAGATCTGAGCTGATGACATCTAACTGCGCAGCATTATCTTTCAGCAAGGTTAACAGGGTGGTATTGGCACCGACCAGATGATGTTTGGCAAAACCATCTTTAGGTGTTAACCAGCCTGGTCTGTTGGATACTTTGGCTGTGGTTTTTGGCAGATGACAATCCTGACAACTTTGCGGTGTATTGCCTGAGTCCTCAAAGTCTGAATTTTGCCATTCGGTATAAGGCATCTGTTCAGGAAATTCTGTTTCAGCTGTTGATACAATAAAGCCGTCAGCATCAACAAAAGGTGTTTTTAAATTATGGCAGGTGGCACACAGAGCAGAATCTGAAACATGTGCGCTATAAGTTGGTGTATAACCCGTATTATTAAACATTTGCTGAGTAACAATATCGCTGAACTGGCCATAAATAATTTTTGAGTTATTGATGTTGTACTGCCCGGAAAAACCATCTAAGGTACCTAAACTACTGTCATCACTGATCTGATGACATACGGTACAACTCACCCCGTTCATCGCTGCATCATAGAAATCGTGTGCAGGGTCCAGTATGCCAGTATCGCCAAACAGAGTGAGCTCTTCACCCAGTACTTCAGTTATTTCATAATGGGCAATCGGCGCATGACACTTGCTGCATTTATCATTGATAAGCGTGGCTAAATGGGGGTTACGTGCCAGTTCTGAGGCCACTTTAGCACGCCAGAATGGATCTTTAGCTGCATTTGCCATCATAGAGCTTTCCCAGTCCCTGACGATAGAAACATTGTCTCCTGATGTGTCAGTGAGTTCATCATGACACAAAGAACAGTTCCCTGAGCCAGAAAAATGTGATGTTGTGAAGGTCGTGATTTCCGCTGGTACGGCATGAGAAAACAAAAAAAACAGAAAAAAAGTTAATACTCGACTTAAATAATTACTCATTAGATATTACTCTGCTTTTTAAGGTAAAAAAATACTGATTAAGTGTTTTCAAATAAAGACAATAGGTGAAACATGAAATCTTTCACTAATTTTTTTTATCTGCTCAATATTTAATATTCTTTTTCCTGTTAATATTTCGGAGACAACACCTTGGCTGCCAATTTCTTTTAAATCAGATTGTTTTAAATTATGTTCTTTCATAAGATATTTTAATGTATCAATAGCAGAAGATTTATTAATAACAAACTTCTGATCTTCATAGTTTTCAATAAGCTTTCCTATAGTTTCCATTACTGGTGAAAGCTCATGATTTTCATTGTCACCGATCTCATCTATCAGGTAGTCTAAAGTTTTTACTAAACGTTGATAATCTTTATCTGAATGAGGAACAGAAAACACTGATTTTATACTTGGCCATACCTTTGATATATTTTCTAATTGAGTATTCATAATTTAGTTTTTCCATTTTTCTTTATCATATTCTGTATGCGTCAATATGTAGCGAATATACCAGCATTGAGTATTGTAGTGCACTGCTGCAATTAATCTTATTTTATTTCCACCGACATTAAACACAGTTAAAGTGCCTACTTTGTCAGCACTCGGAAATATTTTTCGTAACTCTGAAAAATTAGAAATTTTAGTATTTTTAACAATGCGATACCACGCATCTAATGGTACAGATGAATTTGGATGTTTTTCAGCAAATTCAAGTAATCGTTTTCGAGTAATTATATGCATTAAACAATATATCTCATATTGAGATATATTTCAAGGGTAATGAATATTTAAATAAGGGAATTTAGTGTTTATCAAACTTAACGTTTGTTTCATTGGCAAACTCTTGTTATGTGCCTTGCTGTTAGGTACAATATCAAGTACATGTACACAAAAAAAGAGAATGACAATGAAAGCTATGAGTTATACCGCCGTGCGTTCAAATTTAGCACAGACCATGGAAAACATATGCGATGACCATGAAGCAGTGATTATCACAAGAAAAAAAGAGCGTTCTATTGTAATGTT
>DAOVUK010000504.1 GCA_030632625.1 Gammaproteobacteria bacterium | reverse complement strand
GTATTTCCAGTTCATTAATCACATCGACTGCTGCACGTCCTTTAAGAATGTGCTCAGACATTAATGCCGCAGTTTCGTTAAGCATACTGTTTTTTTTTCGGCTTGGGAAAAGTGGCAGATAAGCGTTTAATAGCAGCCACCACTCTTTCTTCCTCTGGCCGGGAAATATCAACAGGCTTATCGACAATGACAAGTCGACCGTCCTGTTTGGCTTTATCCAGCAAAAATTCTGCAAAAGAGAGAACACTGCTCTGATCATTTTTATCCAGATCAGAAAAAATATTCAGTAATTTTGATTCAGTTTTATTCATTTTTCAAACCAGCACTTTTCTTCAAAGACTTTTCTTTACATTCCCGCTTTTAAGCGCTGCATTATATCACCTTTTGCCTGTTTCAAGATCGAATCTCGATCCAGAGTATCTAAAATAGAACGGACAGCATCTTTTGCCCCTCCTTCACCCCATGACTTTCCCTGCCGGAGGTATTGCTGAGCAGCTTTGCCGACCACCAGAGTACTATAATAAGCAACAGCACCTTGTGCTGACGCAGTGAGCAGCGTCGATAAGCCACCGGTGCTTAATTTCAGGGCACTGGATATAAAATGAATTCCCCAGATAGTACCCAATAAGAGAATCATCTGTCCGGCAATGGTTTTAATCAACTCCCCGGCTTCGGATTTAGTCAAAGGAAATCCGTATAATCGGGATAAATGCACCACCAGAGTCACATCAATAATAGCTGCGGCCATTAAATCAGCAATAGGTACAGGATTGATGGCCACTGCCACGCCTTTAGAAACACAATAAGTATGAATCAGTTTTTGGGCAACGTCTTTACGTACCGCCATAATCCGTTCACTCACCTGATCCGACAAATCACCGGCAAATAAACTGGCGTTAATTGCCGCCAGTGTTTTGCCTTCACCCTTTACAATAGACCACAGACAGCTTTTAAGTTCCGACACATCGGGCGGGAATTCCCTGCGGGTCTCTGTTTCATTGCCCTGTTCATCAACCAGAATATAGTGTTTTTCGATCGTCCGTGAAGAGGCCGGAATAATATTTTCGGCATCCACTAATCCTTTAACACCTTGTGTCAGATTTTCCAGCAGTGTCTGCTGTTCTTTTTTTGTATAGCGGTCTGCCTTGTTAAGCACCAGAACCACCGGTCTGGATTCAGACACGACCTGCTTTAGCGCCTGATACTCTGTGTCCGTCATGTCGCTGTCAAGAACAAATAAAATGATATCAGAGCGGGATGCCACCTCATGGGCCATTTGAGCCCGCTGCTCGCCCTCTATTTCATTGATCCCCGGAGTATCAATAAAATAAACACCGCCTTCTTCATATTCATGCCAGTTGGCAAAGGTATTTTTTCTGGTTTCACCATGTAAAGGACTGGTAGAAAATTGTTCCTTACCAATTAAAGCATTGAGCAATGAAGATTTACCCACACTGACTCGCCCCAGGACTGAAATATGTATATGTTCATGTTCAATTTTTTCCAGCATCTGTTGTATTTGCCGGTAATCATCGCTGAGAGAATCACGAACCTGAGGCGGAACCCGTTTGTCCTGCAGTAAATAGTTTAAACTTTCTTTGGCAATGGCGAGGTGCTCATCACCCGTCGTCTTTTTAAAACCAGGGTTAGGGCCAGAGTTAGAGCTTATATCCTGATGATCATTATTCTGCTCATCACTCTTTTCATTCAGACGAGAGGCCTTGTGACTGGATTGCCCGGCAACCATTTTATGATAAGCTTTATCTATCGCTGCTGCGGAGTTTGAGGACCAGCTTGATAAAATCTTTTGTGCGCGATTCAATATTTTCACCCAGTTGCTCCTTATACAAATCACTGATCAATACGGGTGACAGCTCACCCGTTACTTCCAGCGTTCTGGCCACCGAACGACCCAGAGTATCAAAAATCATCCCATAAGCAACAGCATGCATTAATCCGCCGGAAACCGTACCAATACCGGGAAACGCTTTGAGACCGTTTCCAGCTATAGCGAGCAACAACGGCAGGGTTTTATCCATACGCGATTGTATCAGTTCAATCAGTTTATTGGCATCAATATCCGTTGCACCCACATCATAGAGTTTGCATAAATCCTTGATCATCTGAATACCCAGATAACCCTGTACCAGAATATCTGTACCCGGACTAATGGTTGCCATTGAGGCCACTACCGCTTTTTTCGTATAGCTGCTGACTAACCTCAGGCTGCGGGAATGTTTAAATCGAGCTTCCAGATCATCCAGTTTGTTATTCACCATCGCAGAGACTGATTTCTCCCGCAGCCGCTCCAGCTGCACAACATCAATATTTTTCATCAGCTTCAGCAACTGTTCCTGCAGCTCCTTTAT
>DAOVUK010000298.1 GCA_030632625.1 Gammaproteobacteria bacterium | reverse complement strand
TGATAAGGGACTGGTTTTTCTTGGTATTCAGGGCATGATTGATCCCCCCAGAGAAGAGGCCATTAAGGCAGTGAGTATCTGTCAGACTGCTGGTATCAGAGTGAAAATGATTACCGGCGATCACGCCATCACCGCCGCCGCCATAGCCGGACAGATTGGACTTGATGAGACTCTGGATAAAGATGCTCTTGCTAATGGAGAGTTGCCCAGGGTGTTAACGGGTCTTGAACTTGCGGAAATGTCAGATGCTGAATTAATTCAGGCGGCAACAGGCACCTCGGTTTTTGCCCGAGTGACACCAGAACAAAAACTGCGCCTGGTAGAAGCATTGCAGGCTCATGGTGAAGTTGCGGCGATGACAGGGGATGGAGTGAATGATGCCCCCGCATTGCGCCGTGCCGATATTGGTGTGGCGATGGGCATCACCGGCACTGAAGTGTCTAAAGAAGCCGCCGACATGGTGCTCACGGATGACAACTTTGCCACCATTACCTCTGCGGTAGAAGAAGGACGAGGTGTTTTTGATAACCTGATTAAATTTTTAACCTGGATCCTGCCCACTAATGCCGGTCAGGGACTGGTTATTATCTCTGCTGTTATCTTATCTCAGCCATTGCCCGTATTACCCGTGCAGGCTTTGTGGATAAATATGACCACTGCGGTTCTGCTGGGACTTGCCCTTGCCTTTGAACCCCGTGAACCGGGTATTATGAAGCGCCAGCCTCGTAAACCCGATACTTCACTGCTCAATGGTGAAATGATCTTTCGTGTCTTGCTGGTTGGCCTGATGTTATTACTGGGCAGTTTCGGTTTGTTTGAACTGGCCTTAGCTAATGGTGATAGTGTAGAACAGGCGCGTACTATTGCAGTGAATGTTTTTGCAGTCGGTCAGTCCTTTTATTTGCTTAACTGTCGTTCATTAAGATATTCCATGTTTCGCCTGGGAGTCTTCAGTAACCTGTGGATTTGGGGTGGTATTGCCGCAATGGCAACGGCACAACTTCTGTTCACCTACCTGCCCCTGATGAACACGATGTTCCACACCGCGCCTATCGATCTTGTGGACTGGTTACAAATTATGGCCGTGGGTATGGTAATTTATGTCGTCATTGGTGCTGAAAAGACATTCAGGAGAAAGCAGGAAAAATAACCTGAACACTTTTTTAAGTTTAAGGCATATTTATGAAAATTTTTAAAAATATACTTTTTATTGTCGATACTGAAATGCAATGCCGCTCAGCGTTTGAAAGAGCGATGTTGCTGGCAGAAAATAATCAGGCTAATTTAACGGTTGCCGCCATAGTTGATGAGCTGCCGGGCAATTATCAGCCGACCATACATGGTATCTCTCTGGCTGAAATAAATGAACCGATAAAGGATGAGCGTCTGAAGCAGATTGAACATCTGGTGGCATCGCAACAGAACAGGAATAAAGTCAAGGTGACGATTAAATTATTGACAGGAAAGCCTTTTCTGGCAATTATTCATGAAGTTCTGACGCAAAAAATTGAATTAGTGATAAAAACAGTCGAAAAGGAAACCTTTCTGGCTCGTTTTTTTGGCAGCTCGGATATGAATCTTTTGCGTAAATGTCCGTGCCCGGTGTGGCTATTAAAAACATCTGTTCACGAACATTTTAAAAAGATACTGGTTGCCGTTGATTATGATCCCTTGTCGAAAGAGCCTGAGGATAATCAACTCAACCTGCAAATTTTAAATATGTCGCTGTCTCTGGCCTTGTCAGAATTCAGCGAGCTGCATATTGTTCATGTCTGGTCTGCTTATGGTGAAAGTGGTCTCAGAACAGGATTTGCCAGGCAGCCGGAAGCAGAAGTCGATGCCTATGTGGATGAAATACGAGTCAAACATGAAACGTATTTACAGCAGCTGATTTCAGGTGTAATTGAGACAGTAGGGAAAGAAGTGTCTGATTATATAAAACCTCGGGTGCATCTGATAAAAGGTAATGCCAGAGATAAAATTCCGGAATTAGCCAAAAAAGAGCAGATTGACCTTATTTTAATGGGGACTCTGGCACGAACGGGTGTGCCAGGTTTATTTATGGGCAATACCTCTGAAAATATTCTAAACCAGATTGACTGTTCCATACTGGCCGTTAAACCTGAAGGCTTTATTTCACCAGTGCTATAAAAAGAGCATCTTATCATGGCGAAGATCTTAACTATTTATGAAACTTCATCGTTTGCCCATTAGTCACTTTTTTCTTTTTTGCATTGTCTTCAGCATTATATTAGCTATTCTGTTTTTTCAGCAATATCGTGGAACGGCCATGCAGTTATGGCACACTGAAAAATTAAGTGAAGAGTTTACTGCAGAAAAAACTGAAAAAATTAAAACATTTGCGGATTACCTGCTAAACTGGTACTGATTTCTCCTGCTATCGGTGTTCATCCCCTGGCTGCTTTAGCCCGTTTTAAAAATGCGCTGTCAAATGTGCCTGGTTTTGAAAATCTGGCGTACTTACAAATACAGCCGGAATTTGACCCCTACAAATATAATTCTTTTGCGACTAATGCGGGGGATGTGGTCTATCGTCTGACCCGTTCAGTTGCCCAGCGTATTCGGGACAGGTCTGACAACAATACTGACTGGGTTCTACCGCCAACGCTGGTACTGAAATCAACAGTCGATGCCACGGTGACTAATACCGCAGTGGTTGATAACTTGCTTAACTACTTAAAACCAAACAGGCATGAACTGGTTCTTTTTGATATCAATCGTTTTGCTGCGGTCAGAGCTAAATTATTGATAGATGATCCCGCTCCTTTTACTGACAAGATTATGCAGGACAGCACTTTAGCTTTTAGCACCACTCTGGTCAGTAATGAACATGATAAAACCACTCAAGTGGTCAGTAATACCAGTCCACCCTTTTCAAACCAGATAGCCAGTAGTCAAGTTTTGGGACTTTCCTGGCCTGTCGGTGTCATTTCTCTTTCTCATGTTGCCTTGCCTATTTCTCCTTTGGATCACTTATACGGTCAGCGCCCTCCGGACAATGATGATTTTGTATTCCTGGGACAAATGGCCATTCAGGGAGAGCTGGGTTTATTGAAAATACCCTCTGAGTGGATGTTGCGACTCAGATATAATCCCTTTTATGACTATCTCGAAAGCAAAACACTAAAATGGCTGGAAAATCCTGATTCTTAGTCAATATAATTGATCTTTCTCTATGTTCGAACTACAAAAGATTATAAGATGCTCAAATCAATATTAACTTAAATTAGACTAATGGAAAAATGATGAAAAGTTTTTACTCATTTAGCGTATTAATGATTACTCTGTTTACCATGGCATTAACCTCCGGCTGTAGTAAAAAGCAGGAAGTTGTCCAGGCTGAAGAAATCAGACCGGTGAAAACAATCCTTGTCAAAGCGCCCGATGCGGGCGGCATTAGAAATTTTCCGGGACGCATTGACGCCAACAGGAAAGCCGAGCTGGCCTTTCGTGTTTCAGGTAAGGTGCAGGAATTACTGGTTAAGGAAGGGGACCTGGTGGCCGAGGGTGATACCATTGCCAAACTGGATCCGACGGATTTTCAAATTACAGTCAATGATAAGAAAGCATTATTTACCCGGGCATCGAATGACTACAATCGGGGTAAAAAACTGGTTAAAGAAGGCCATATTTCAAAAATGGATTTTGACAAGCTGGAAGCTAATTTTCTCAGTGCTAAAGCAGAACTCAATCTGGCCAAACAACAACTGGCTTATACTGAACTGAAAGCCCCTTTTAATGGTACGGTTGCCAGACGCCATATTCAGAATTTTGAAGAAATTCAGGCGAAACAGGAAATTATTACCTTAAATGACAATGATATTCTGGAAGTAAAATTTGATCTCCCTGAAAATTTAATATTGCGACTTCACAAAATAGATGTTGAAGAAGAGTTAGAAGAGGTGAAAAACATAGAAAAATTAGAAATAAGAGATCAAGTAAAGGTGGTTGCTATGTTTCAGTCTCAACAGGAGAAAGAGTACTCGCTATCATTTAAGGAAATGTCCACTAAAGCGGATGCGAGTACGCAAACATTTCATGTGACTTATACTATGCCCAAACCGGAGAGTTTGATTGTTTTGCCGGGCATGACTGCGATGGTAAAAATTGATTTAAGCAAAGTCATTGATAGTGAGAATATTTATTATCTGCCTGTCAGTGCTGTGGTAGCTGATGTGGCTTTGCAGGGTACAGTCTGGCTTGTTGATGAAAAAACAATGCAGGTTGCACCTGCGTCAGTGACAGTAGGTACGATGCAAGGTAATCGTATTCAGGTGAAAGAAGGTATCGAAGCGGAACAGCGCGTGGTGATTGCCGGAGTGCCATTTTTATACGAAGGTCTTAAAGTCACCCTTATGACAGAATCAGAACAGGCGGAAGATAATATCGAACATGAACAGCCTGTTATGAACAAAGAGAACGGCCAAAATGCTTCCGAAAACACTTCAGTAAAGGATTAAGAAACTATGAATATCGGAGAATATTCGGTAAAAAATCCGGTGATATCCTGGCTGCTGGTGATTGTATTTCTGGCAGGCGGCTATAGCGGCTTTATGAAAATGGGCAAGCTGGAAGATCCTGAATTTACCATTAAAGATGTTAAAATTATTACTCAATACCCTGGTGCCACAGCTCAGCAGGTCTATGATGAAGTGACCTATCATATTGAGGAAGCCATTCAGTTAATGCCGCAGGTCAAATGGATTAAAATGTCCATTTCACGACCGGGTATGTCAGATATTACCGTCACCTTCCAGGATAAATATAATAAAGATGATTTTCCTGATATCTATGATGAGGTGCGTCGAAAAATAGCAGATATGTTGTATAAACTGCCTCCGGGGGCTCATGAACCGGTCATTGTTGACAGTTTTGC